>CAXTOD010000305.1:0-3593 GCA_964245705.1 uncultured Acetobacteraceae bacterium | reverse complement strand
TCGCAGGGCCGCATCGGACGGGTCCACGTGGACGTGAGCGGCGCCGGCATGGTGCAGGTGGGCGGCTCCGTCGGCGACGCGTCGGTGGACCTGTCCGGGCTCGGCTCGGTGCGGTTCGCGGTGGTGACCGGACGGCTGACCCGGAAGGTCAGCGGGGCCGGCAGCGTGTCGGTGGGCGGGGCCGCGATCGGCGGCGACTCTTCGGACTGAGGCGCAGGGCCGGCGGGTGCGCTCGGCCGGGCCGGTTCAGCCTTGCGCCAGCACCGCGGCGAAGCGGTCGACCGCCCAGTCCACCGTGTCCGCGTCGATCACCAGCGGCGGGGCGATGCGGATGGTGTGGGTGTGGGTTTCCTTGCACAGCAGGCCGGCCTCGCGCAGCCGCTCGCAGACCGGACGGGCGCCGCCATAGGCGGGATCGAGCTCGACCGCGATCATCAGGCCGCGGCCGCGCACCTCCCGGACCGCGTCGTTGTTGATCCGCGCCAAGCCGTCGCGCAGGCGCCGGCCCTGGATGGCGGAGTTCTCGATCATGCCTTCCTCGACCAGCACCTTGAGCGCCATGCGCGACACCGCGCAGGCGAGCGGGTTGCCGCCGAAGGTGGAGCCGTGCTCGCCGGGGCGGAGCACGCCCATCGCCGCCTCGTGGCTCAGCACGGCGGAGACCGGGTAGAAGCCGCCGGACAGGGCCTTGCCGATCAGGGTCAGGTCGGCCTCGATCCCCTCGTGCTCCTCGGCGAGCAGGGTGCCGGTGCGGCCGAGGCCGGTCTGGATCTCGTCGAGGATCAGCAGCACGTCGTGCGCGGTGCACAGCGCGCGGGCGCGGCGGAGGTAGCCGTCGGGCGGGATGATCACCCCGGCCTCGCCCTGGATCGGCTCGAGGAGGAAGGCGGCGGTGTCCGGGGTGATGGCGGCCTCGAGGGCGCCTGCGTCGCCATAGGGGACCGTGCGGAAGCCGGGGGTGAACGGGCCGAAGCCGTCGCGGGAGGCATCGTCGGTGCTGAAGCTGACCACCGACAGGGTGCGGCCGTGGAAGTTGCCGTCGCAGACGATGATCTCGGCGCGGTTCGGGGCGACGCCCTTGACCTGGTAGGCCCATTTGCGGGCGACCTTGAGTGCGGTCTCGACCGCCTCGGCGCCGGAGTTCATCGGCAGCACCCGGGTGGAGCGGGTGAGGGTGCACAGCTCCTCGTAGAACAGGCCAAGCTGGTCGTTGTGGAAGGCGCGCGAGGTGAGGGTGAGGCGGGACGCCTGCTCGGTAAGCGCCTGGAGGATGCGCGGGTGGCAGTGGCCCTGGTTCACCGCGGAGTAGGCGGACAAACAGTCGAGGTAGCGGCGCCCGTCCAGGTCCCACACCCAGACGCCCTCGCCGCGGGTCAGCATCACGTCCAGGGGCTTGTAGTTGCTGGCCCCGTAGCGCGCTTCCTGGTGCAGCAGCTCTGCGGTGGTGGTCGGCATATGGAACGCCTCCGGAACGAGGATGGGCCGGTCAGCCGGTCAGCAGGCTTCGGCCACCGCGCGGATGCGGGTGACGGAGCCGTCGCAGGGGACCACGGACAGCACCAGGTCGTCCAGGAAATCGAGGTTGCAGGCGCGCGGCCCGGCGCCGTTGGTGACGATGCGTGTGCCGCCGGGGCGGAGGAGCGACTGGGTGCGGTGGGTGTGGCCGTGGATCCAGAGGTCGACCAGGCTGGTATCGGTCAGGTGCGACAGGTCGGAAGCGGAGTTGCCCGCGGCCCAGCTGCCCCACAGGTGCACCGGCATGCAGAGCGGGTGCGGCGCGTGGTGGGTGACCACGACCACCGGCCGGTTGTCGCGCGGGCGGCGGAGCTGCGCTTCCAGGCGGCCGCGCAGCAGGGCGTGCAGGCGGGTGGCGTCGGCGTTGGTCAGCGGGCGGTGGCCCTCGACGCCGGCGGGAACGGCGATCAGCTCGCCGGTGGGGGCGCCGGGGCGGATCGCGTGGCCGCCGAGCCAGCCATCGGCCCAGAGCGTGCCGCCCAGGAAGCGCAAACCGCCGATCTCGGCCTCGTCGCCTTCCAGCAGGGTGATGCCGAGGCGCGCGGCCCGGTCGCGGGCAGGAGCGAGCTCGGCCGGCACGACGCCGTTCCAGTACTCGTGGTTGCCCATCACGAACACCGCCGGACGTCCGTCGGCGAGGCGCTCGACCACGCGCAAGCCCTGCTCGGGCGCGCCCTCGAACACGTCGCCCGCCACCACGAGCACGTCGAAGTCGGGCGGAGGAGGACGGTAGGCCTGCGGGTAAGGAGTGGCCTCCAGATGGAGGTCGGACAGGATCCAGAGGCGGGTCATTCGCGGAACGCGGTTGCCGGATAGCCCTGCGCGAACAGCAGCGCGCGCAGGTCGGCGTGGTCGATTCGGTTGGCGACCGCATCGGCCACCACCGGCTTGGCATGGTACGCGACGCCGAGGCCGGCCTCGCGCAGCATGTCGAGGTCGTTGGCGCCGTCGCCGACGGCGAGCGTCGCGGCGAGGCGGAGGGCGCGGGACTCGGCCAGGCTGCGCAGGGAGTCGAGCTTGGCGACGCGACCCAGGATCGGCTCGGCCACCCGGCCGGTCAGCCGGCCGTTGGAGATGCCGAGCTGGTTGGCGTGGTGCACGTCGAAGCCGCACAGGGCGGCAACGCGGGCGGTGAACCAGGTGAAGCCGCCCGACACCAGGGCGGTGGTGGCGTTGTGGGCGCGCATGGTGGCGACCAGCGCGCGGGCGCCGGGGGTGAGGCGGGTTTCGGCCCAGGTGGCGTCGAGGGCGGCCTCGTCCAGGCCGCGCAGCAGGCCGACGCGCTCGCGGAGTGCCGCCTCGAAGTCGATCTCGCCGTTCATGGAGCGGCGGGTGATGGCGGCGACGCGCTCGCCGACGCCGGCGCGTGCGGCGAGGTCGTCCAGGGTTTCGGAGGCGACGATCGTGCTGTCCATGTCGGCCACCAGCAGGCCCTTGCGCCGGCCGCGCGAGCGGGTCAGCAGCACGTCGGTGTGGCGGTCGGCGAAGCGGGCACGGATGTCGGCCAGCGAGGGTCCGGACGGGGACGGGGCGCCGCAGGGGATGTCGGCGGCCTCGCCCGGGGACAGGATCACGGCGGGCTGGCCGGACACGAGGGCGCGCGCCTCCTCGATCGCAGCGGGGGACAGGCTGGCGGCGTCGCGCCGGGCGACCAGGGTGAGGGTGTAGGGCAGGGTCATGACGAGACGAAGGAACCGCCTGGCTGGCCGCAGCGTGGTGGCAGGGATGTCCCGGTGAGGCAAGGCGGGTCAGCCATGCAGGGTTTCGCGCCGGCGCACTGCCTGATCGTCGCCGGCCCCACCTGCAGCGGCAAGTCGGCGCTGGCGCTGCACCTGGCGCGGGAGCTGGGCGGGGTGGTGGTCAATGCGGACTCGATGCAGGTGTATCGGGAACTCCGCATCCTGAACGCGCGGCCGACGCCAACGGATGAGGCGACGGTGCCGCATCGGCTGTACGGGGTCCGGCCGGCCGCGCTGCCGGGCAGCGTCGCCTGGTGGCGCGAGCAGGCGCTGGAGGCGATGGAGGAGGCGTGGGCGGCGGGACGGCTGCCGATCCTGTGCGGCGGGACCGGGATGTAT
>CAXTOD010000304.1:0-3601 GCA_964245705.1 uncultured Acetobacteraceae bacterium | reverse complement strand
ACGCGCAGGTCGTCCATCACCTGGAGCACCTCGGGCCGCCCCTCCCCCAGCCCCACCATCATGCCGGACTTGGTGAAGATCGCGGGATCGAGCTGCTTGACGCGGTCGAGCAGGCGTACCGACTGGTAGTAACGCGCCCCCGGCCGGATGGTGGCGTAGAGACGCGGCACGGTTTCCAGGTTGTGGTTGAACACGTCGGGGCGGGCGGCGACCACCACCTCCAGGGCGCCTGGCTTGCGCAGGAAGTCGGGGGTCAGGATCTCGATCGTGGTGCCGGGCGAGGCGGTGCGGATCGCGGCGATGACGGCGGCGAAGTGCGCAGCCCCGCCGTCCGGGAGGTCGTCGCGGTCGACCGAGGTGACCACCACGTGGCGCAGGCCCAGCGTCGCCACCGCGTCGGCCACCCGTCCCGGCTCGCCGGCGTCGAGCGCGTCCGGCTGCCCGGTGCGGACGTTGCAGAAGGCGCAGGCGCGTGTGCAGATTTCGCCCATGATCATCATGGTCGCGTGGCGCTGCGACCAGCACTCGCCGATGTTGGGGCAGGCCGCCTCCTCGCACACCGTCACCAGCTTCCTGTCGCGCATCAGGGTGCGCGTCTCGTGGTAGATCGGATGCGTCGGCGCCTTGACCCGGATCCAGTCCGGCTTGCGCAGGATGGGGTTGTCCGGGCGGTGCGCCTTTTCCGGATGGCGCGGTGCCGCGACGGCGCCTCCGCTCCGGTGGTCGATCAGCAATCGGGTGGACATGGGGCTCCGTGCGTCCGGGCGGGTAGGACCATGCTCCACAGGTGGCGCCGTGCCGGACGGGCGTCAAGCAAGCAAACGCGTGCCGCCTGGGCCGTGGCTAGCGGGCCAGCCCGCCGAGGCGGTCGGGCGGCCAGTCGTCGACCCGTCTTTCCACGCCGCAGTCCAGGAGGTTTACCAGGATGCGCGCACGTTCCAGTTCCACCGGATCATGCGTGGTCAGAAGGGTCTCCACCGTGTGATCGCAGGCCTTGCGCAGCTTCTCGTCCGGCAGCCTTGCGACGCCGCTCAACAGCACGATGGCAAGGCTGATGCCGACGACCCCGCCGGCCCCCACGACCATGGCAAACCCGACCCAGACGCCCGCCGGGACACGAGCACCGAGTCCCATCCGCCGTCGCACGAAGTCCGGACGCTCGATCACGAGCTCATCCCGGACCATCCACCCTAGAAGTGGATCGCCTGCCCCCACGCATCCAGCACCGACTCGTGCATGGTCTCGCTGACGGTGGGGTGCGGGAACACCGTGTGCATCAGCTCCTGCTCGGTGGTCTCCAGCGTGCGGCCGATGGCGTAGCCCTGGATCATCTCCGTGACCTCGGCGCCGACCAGGTGCGCGCCCAGCAGCTCGCCGGTGGTGGCGTCGAACACGGTCTTGGCCATGCCCTCCGGCTCGCCCATGGCGATCGCCTTGCCGTTGCCGATGAACGGGAACCGGCCGACCCGGATCTCGCGGCCTTCCGCGCGGGCCTTGGCCTCGGTCCAGCCGACGCTCGCCACCTGCGGGCGGCAATAGGTGCAGCCGGGGATGTTGGTCCAGTCGATCGGGTGCACGTCGAGGCCGGCGATCTTCTCCACGCACAGCACGCCCTCGTGGCTCGCCTTGTGCGCGAGCCAGGGGGCGCCGGCGAGGTCGCCGATCGCGTATACGCCGGGCTCGCCGGTGCGGCAGAAATGGTCGATCACCACGTGGGTCTTCTCGACCACGACCTTTGTGCCCTCGAGGCCGATGTTCTCCACGTTGCCGACGATGCCGACCGCGGAGATGACGCGGTCGAACTCAAGCGTCTCGGTCTTGCCGTCGGCGTCGATGGAGATGGTGACGCTGTCGGCGTTCTTCTGTGCCGGACCGATCTTGGCGCCAGTCAGGATGCGTATGCCCTGCTTCTCGAACGCCTTGCGGGCGAAGGCGGCGATCTCGACGTCCTCCACGGGAAGGATGCGGTCCACCACCTCGGCCACGGTTACCTCCGCGCCCATGTTGCGGTAGAAGCTCGCGAACTCGATGCCGATGGCGCCGGAGCCGATCACCAGCAGGCGGCGGGGCATCAGCGTCGGCACCATCGCCTCGCGGTAGGACCAGATCAGCCGGTCCGGCTCCAGCCCGGGCAGGACCCGCGCCCGCGATCCGGTGGCCAGGATCACGTGCGGCGAAGTCAGGCTTGCGACCGGAGCGCCGTCCTTGGTCACCGCGACGCGGCGCCTGTTCCCGTCTGTGCCGTCGAGGGCGCCGTGCCCGTCGAACACGGACACCTTGTTCTTGCGCAGCAGGTGGCCGATGCCGGACGAGAGCTGCTTGGCCACGCCACGGGACCGCTTCACCACCTTGTCCAGGTCGTAGCGGATGTTGTCGGCGGCAAAGCCGAACTCGCCGAGGTTGTGCAGCAGGTGGTTGATCTCGGACGAGCGCAGCAGCGTCTTGGTCGGGATGCAGCCCCAGTTCAGGCAGATGCCGCCGAGATGGGTGCTCTCGACCACCGCCACCTTCAGCTTGAGCTGGGCGGCGCGGATCGCGGCGACGTAGCCGCCGGGCCCGCCGCCGACGACGACCAGGTCGAACTCGGTTTCGGCCATTCTAGATCACCAGGCTCAGCGGGCTCTCGACCACGCTCTTGAAGACGGACACCCACTGCGCCGCCAGGGCGCCATCCACCGCGCGGTGGTCGACCGACAGCGTCGCGGTCATCACGGTGGCGACCTCGACGCGGTCGCCGTCGACGCCGCTGCGCACCACCGGGCGCTTCTCGCTGGCGCTGACCGCCAGGATGCCGGCCTGCGGCGGGTTGAGGATGGCGGAGAACTGCTTGACCCCGAACATGCCCATGTTGGAGATCGAGAACCCGCCGCCCTGGAACTCCTCGGGACGCAGGCGGCCCTCGCGGGCGCGGGCGATCAGGCCGCGGGCCTCGGCGCTGATCTGCGCCAGCGACTTCTTCTCGGCCGAGCGCACGATCGGCGTGATCAGGCCGTCGGGGATCGAGACGGCCACCGAGATGTCGACGTCCTCGTACTCGATGATCGCCTCGTCGGTGTAGCTGGCGTTGACCTTGGGCACCCGCAGGAGGGTGACGGCGCAGGCCTTGATCAGCATGTCGTTGACCGACAGCTTGAACGAGCCGGATCCCTCGGGCGAGGCGTGGTTGAGCTGGCCGCGCAGGGCCAGCAGCGCGTCCATCTCGACGTCGATCGAGACGTAGAAATGCGGCACGAACTGCTTGGACTCGGACAGGCGGCGCGCGATCACGCGGCGGATGTTGGAGTTCGGCACCACGCGGTGCGGCGCGGTGATCGGCACCGGCGTCGGACGCGCCGGAGCGGGCGCCGGGGCCTGCGGCGGGACGCCGGCCTGGGCGGGTGCGGGAGCCGCCGGCTTCGGGGCCCGTTGCGGGGCCGAACGCGCGGCCTCGACGTCGGCGCGGATGATGCGGTGGTTCGGTCCGGATCCCTTGATGGTCGACAGGTCGAGCCCGGCTTCGCCGGCCAGGCGGCGGGCCAGGGGCGAGGCGAACACGCGGCTGGCGCTGTCGCTGGTTCCGGCCGCGGTGGCGGGAGCGGGTGCTGCCGGTGCGGGTACAGGG
>CAXTOD010000303.1:0-3605 GCA_964245705.1 uncultured Acetobacteraceae bacterium | reverse complement strand
GGAGGGGGTATGCCGCTCCGGAGGAGCGCTGGCCGGCAGCGTGCTGACCATGGACGCCGCCCTGCGCCACGCCCTCGACGCCGGCACGCCGCTGCCGCAGGCGGCGCGCCTGGCGTCGACCAACGCCTGCGCCTATCTCGGCCTGCGCGACCGCGGCCGCCTCCTGCCCGGCCTGCGCGCCGACCTCGTGGTGCTCGACCCGGCGATGCGCCCGGTCGAGGTCTGGGTCGCCGGGCAACGCCTCGTCTGACCTCGTCAGCGCTCAACCCGTTATGCTTGACATAACGTCTGTTATGCGTTACATAACGGCGTGATCGAGAGTTTCAGCGACAAGCGGGCGGCAGCGGTGTTCCAGGGCAGGATGCCCAAGGGGTTTCCGTCCGACATTGCCACCGTGGCTCGCCGCAAACTGCGGATGCTGGACGCGGCAGTGACGCTGAACGACCTGCTTGTGCCGCCGGCGAACCGACTGGAGGCATTGTCAGGCGACCGCGAGGGACAGCACTCGATCCGGATCAACGACCAGTGGCGGGTCTGCTTCGTTTGGCAGGACGGCGCCCACCACGTCGAGATCGTAGACTATCATTCCTAGGGGGAGATGATCATGGCGATCAGCAGGCGAAACATGGCGGCCGTACTGGACGAGATGGACACCGGGACCCGGCTGTCCAACGTTCATCCTGGCGAGGTCCTGGGCGAGGAGTTCATGAAGCCGCTCGGCCTGTCGGCACGCGCGCTGGCTCGCGAGATCGACGTGCCTCCGAACCGGATCACCGAGATCCTGAACGGCGAGCGCGCCGTGTCGGCCGAGACGGCAATCCTGCTGGGCGAAAGGTTCGGCATGTCGCCCGAGTTCTGGATGAACCTTCAGGTTGCACATGACCTGGAGGAGGCGCGGACGAACAGGCGGCGGGTGGCGTGACGGGAGAGACGCCCAGCACAGCCATCAAGTTCAATCCATCCAGACCGACGGCCGACACGCCGCCTTGGCTGACTGCGGCGCCGTAGCCGACATGCTGCCTCGGTAATCTCTCAGGGCGCGGACCGGCCGGTGGTGCCCGGATATCCCTTCCACAGCCATGCCAGCGCCTCGGGCAGGGTCTGCGCCTCCGTCGCCGGGTCGACGTGGCCGGCGTTGCGGGAGAATACGAACTGGTACTGGTAGCCCTTGTCCGCCAGCACCGCCGCCATGCGCTCATCGGCCAGCGTCCAGTCATGCATGCCGTCCGCCATGCCCCGGACGTAGTAGAACAAGTCGCGGTCGCCGGTCTCGAACCAGAACCGGATCGGCTTCGCCGGGCTGTTCGGGATCAGCGGCGACCCGGTGGATTCGGTCGATTGGGTGACACCATTTCCTGACACCACGAGGTCCGGCCGCTTCGGCCCCGGCCAAGGGTCGTGGAACTCCCACGCCCCGCCCGGCAGCGCCGGGTCGTGCGGCCATTGCTGGTTCACCATCGTCGGCGAGTACGCCAGCACCCGGCGGTACAGCTCGGGATGGAACCACGCCATCGCGAAGGCGGCAGACCCGCTGGAGCTGAACCCCATGGTCGCGCGCCCGTCCGGATCGTGCGTCAGCCGCACCCCGGCGCTGCGCTCGACCAGCGGCAGCACCTCGCGCTCCACCCACTCGGCGTAGGTGCCGGACACGGTGTCGTACTCGCGCCCGCGCTCGCTGCCCTGCGCGTCCTGGCCGCCGGCGCCGATGCCGATCGCCACCATAGGCGGCAGGCGGCCGGTCCCGATCATGGTGTCCAGCACCGTGAACAGCATGTGCTCGTTGAAGAAGCCGGTCGGGCTGCCGTCGCCGAACACGATGAACGGCGCGGGCACGCCCGGCCGACACTGCGCCGGCACGTACACGTCGACCTGCCTGGTCCAGCTGCCGGCATGGCTGGCCGAGACCAGCAGGTTGGACGGGTCGCCGGGCGCAGTCGCCGCCGTGTTGATGGCCGCGTTGCGGCAGCCCTGCGGCAGGTCGTCGCGGATCATCCCCGGCCGGTAGATCACGCTGTCGGCGGACGACATGGCGAACGAGTGCACCGCACCGTGCGGCAGGTCGGGCCGGGCCGCGGTCTCGGGAGCGGGACGGTGCGTCGGGCCGATGATGAAGTTGCCGTTCCGGTCCGGCGGCGGCAGCGTCGCGTCGGGCAGCGCCGTCGCCGGAGGATAGGCGGGGTTGGCCGGGTTGCGGGTCGGCGGGGTGGTGCTTAGGTCGAGGCCGGTGGTGTCGACGAAGAACGGCGCGGACCGGTCCCGGGTGTTGGCGCCGGGCGGAACCGACGCGTTGCCCGGCGGACAGCCCGCACGGGCATCCGGAAGAACAAGGCCGGACATCAGCATTCCGATCACCGCTGCATATCTCATCGCCGGCACGTCCCGCACCGGATCCGGCCGGCCCGGCGGCCGGACCCTGTCACGCCTGAGTCTTGGCCCCGATCACGTCGAGCCTGCTGATCCGCGCCGGCCTGGCGAGCAGGTCGTTGGACCGCCGCATCAGCAGGGCGGCCCCGGCGCCGGACAGGTGCGCGCGCCGGCTGGCCTCGTCGGGAAAGGTCTCGAAGATCCCGAACACCCGGCGGCCCAGCCGGGTGCCGTACCAGGGCAGCGTGCCCGGCTCCTGTTTGGCCCGGTCCAGGATGCCGGACAGGAGCCGTTCCACCTCGGCTTCGCGGCCCTTGCGCGCCTCGAGGTGGACGTGCAGGGCCTTCATCGTGCTGGAGCCCTTCCGCCCGTCGATCCGCGCCGGCCTGTGCCCGCCGCCGCCGCCGAACCACCGCGACAGCAGGAAGCTGGTGCCGGCCAGGATGGCGCCGGCGGCAACCGGATGCAGCCGGGCCTCGGTGTACAGGCTGACCTTCTGCACGACCCCCTGGTAGTTGCCGCGCTCGGACAGCGCGCCGGTGGCGGTGTCGAGGTTGCTGGCATCCCTGGGCCGGCGCGGCGTCCGGCCGGTCGGCGTGCCGGGGATGATGGTCTTCTCCATGAACCGGTCGGTCAGCCCGGGGGCGATGTGGCCGAGTGCCGCCACCACCCGCCCGCCGCCGCCGACATACACGTCGCGCACCGGGTTCTCCGCCGCGTGCAGGATCGCGCGCGCCACCGCGTCCGGCGCATACACCAGCGGAACGTGCTGCGGCTCCGAGGCGAGGTAGTTCTTCGCGTTGGGAACGAACGGCGTGTCGATCTGCGCCGGCTTGATCAGGGTGACGGAGACCGGCACCCCCTCATCCTCCAGCTCCATGCGAAGAGCCTCCGTGAACCCCTTGATCGCATGCTTCGACGCGCAATAGATCCCCTGCAACGGCACCGCCCGCTCCGACACCTCGCTGCCGAGGTTGATCAGGGCGCCGCCGCGCTGCCTCAGGTGCGACAGCGCCACGCGCGAGCCGTGCACGATGCTCCAGAAGTTGGTCTCGAACAGCGCGCGCATGTCGACGACCGACACGGCCTCGGTTGTGCCGTAGAGCCCGACGCCGGCGTTGTTGATCCAGGTGTCGTAGCCGCCGAACGTGTCGATCGCGTGCTGCGAGATCGCGTCGATGCCCTCCGCCGTGGACACGTCCGCGACCACCGCGCTGGCGGTGCCGCCCGCCTGCCCGATC
>CAXTOD010000302.1:0-3615 GCA_964245705.1 uncultured Acetobacteraceae bacterium | reverse complement strand
GTGCTGGCGGCGCCGCGTCCCTGGCGCGGGCCCGCGTTCCGGCTCGGCAGCCTGTGGGCCGGCGCCGTGCTGTGCTTCCTGGCCGGCGTGCGACGCGGCCTCAGCTTCCGCCAGCCCGGCGGATCGACCGTTTCCGAGATCGGCAGCATGTTCTCGCTCTTCAGCCTCGGCGCCGGCAGCCTGCTGCTGCCGCGCGGCAGGCCGTCGCTGTCCACGCTGTTGGCCGGCTTCGCCCTGCTCGGCATCGGCGACACCCGGGCCGCACGACGCGGGGAGGCGCCGCGCTACTTCGCCAGGCTGCGTCCGGTCCAGGTCCTGGTGCCGCTGGCCAGCCTGTCGGTCCTGTTCTGGACCGGGAGCGGCGCGGACCGCGACAAGAGCTGAAGCCGCGCCAGCGGCCGCTCCTAACACGACATCTTGTGATCGGCGCCAAAGCATCCTTTCTCGGAAGCGCCACGTTGCAGCGGACGACCAACAGGAGTGTCAGATGAGTGGCTCGAACGCGACGGTGGAAGTGTACCTGACCGGCCTCCGGAACCAGCACGCCGTCGAAACGCAGGCGATCGGAACGATCAAGAACCAGCTTGGCCGCATGGAGCCATACCCGGCGCTGCACACGCAGATGCAGCAGGACATGCAGCGCTCGGAAACCCAGGCGGCCCGGCTCGACCAGCTCCTGGCCAAGCGCGACACGTCCAAGTCCGGCCTCAAGGAGGTCGTGTCCGGCACCGTGGCGACCGTAGCCGGCTTCGCCCACGTCACGGCGGAAGACGAGGTGCTGAAGAACGTCCTCGCCGCGATCGGCTTCAAGGCCTACGAGATCGGGTCCTACAAACTGCTCATCACCCTCGCCAACCTGGCCGGCGCGTCGGACGACGTGCCGGTGCTGGAGCAGTCGATGAAGGAGGAGCAGGAGATGGGCGACTGGCTCGGCACTCACCTGCCCGACATCGCGCAGGCCTACCTGAGCCACCACACCTCCTAGCTTTCGGTTCAAAAGACCGTCGAGGGGAGCGGCCGGAAACAAGTCCGGCTGCTTTCACGTGTTGTGCGGGTCCACGCTCCTGAACCCGTACGTCACGTAGCGGGTCGACAGGCGGTTCTCCTCGACCCGCACCACCGTAAACCCTTCCGGCGTGCCAAGATGCGTGCCGTGCCACCAGTTCCCGCTCACCGCACCGCAGGTGACATATGGCACGTCCCGCCACAGCACCGTCTCGTTGACGTGGGTGTGCCCTTGCAGCACGCCCAGCACGTTGTGTCCCGCCAGCAGCGCGATCACCTCGTAGCCGTTGACCACGCTGTTCTTGTGGTGACGCGGCGCCGGCTGCGGCGGCGGTGCGTAACCGTTATAGGCGGTCACGAGCGGGATGTGGCTGACCAGCACGATCGGCGTTCCTGCCGGCAGCGCGCCGAGGTCCGCTGCCAGCCAGGCCAGCTGCTCGGCATCGATCCGGCCCTCGTAGTCGCGATCTGCCGTGATCCCGATCGAGTCCAGCACGACGACAGGCACGCCGCGGTGGTCGAACGCGTAGTACAGCCGCCCGAAATGGTCTTCGAAGAACTTCTTGCCGTAGAGTGGATCCGTCGGCACCGCCCCGCTGGCCGGGTAGACGCCGAAGCAATCATGGTTGCCGATGGCGTGGTGCACCGCCATCTCGAGATCCTGCTCGGTGCGCGTGTAGAGCGAGACCAGCAGGTCGGCACGCACACGCGGCACGCCCAGCGCGTCGAACACGTGGTCCCCGCCCTGGATGGCGAAGTCGCCTCCCGCAACGCGCGCCGCGGCGAACGCCATCGAACAGCCCTTCGCGGCCTCCAGCTCCGGCTGCAGGTGTGTGTCGGTCAGGAACAGGAACGAGAATGGCTCGTGCGGCCGGACCTGGCTGACCGGTCGCGCCGCGGCCTCCGGCAGCCCTGCCGACACCAGTCCCGCCGCGCCGGCCGACGACAGGAACCGGCGTCGCGTCCACGGCTGGATCATGAGGGCCTCCTGCTGCCGCGCCGGTCGTAGGCCGCTCCCGCGTCGGCCGCCGGCTGTCCACGCTATGCCACCCTCCGCCTCCTGCCGGGATGACGGTTTGAAGTCGTCGCACCGGTTGCACGTGATCTTCGAACTGTCTCCCGTGCGTCATTCCCGCGTCATCGTCGGCTCCTAGGAACGCGGCCAGCGGACATCGTCCGTCGCACCCGAGGAGGCTCGCACACCGTGGTTCCAACCGATCGCCGCTCGTTCCTGAAGCTTGCCGGCTCCGGCGCCGTCGCGGCCGCGATGCAGCAGAGCATCGGCCGTGCCCTCGCCATCCCGGCCAACAACCGCACCGGCACCATCCGCGACGTGGAGCACATCGTCGTGCTGATGCAGGAGAACCGCTCCTTCGACCACTATTTCGGCACCCTGCAGGGCGTGCGCGGCTTTGCCGACCCTCGCGTGATGCGCTTCCCCAACGGCAACCCGGTCTGGTACCAGCCCGACGGCGCCAGCTATGTCCTGCCGTTCCATCCCACCGCGCCGGACCTCGGCCTGCAGTTCATCGAGGACCTGGCGCATGACTGGGAAACCACTCACGTCGCCTGGAACCAGGGCGTGTGGGACGGCTGGGTCGCCGCCAAGGGCACCACCACCATGGCGCACCTCGCGCGCGCCGACATCCCGTTCCACTACGCGCTCGCCGACGCCTTCACCATCTGCGACGCGTACCACTGCTCGCTGCTCGGGCCGACCGACCCCAACCGCTACTACATGTGGACCGGCTGGGTCGGCAACGACGGCAGCGGCGGCGGCCCGGTGGTGGACAACGCCGAGGCCGGCTACGGCTGGTCGACCTATCCAGAGCGCCTGCAGGCCGCCGGCATCACCTGGAAGATCTACCAGGACGTCGGCACCGGCCTGACCAAGCCCGGCGAGTGGGGCTATACGTCGGACCCCTATGTCGGCAACTACGGCGACAACTCGCTGCTCTACTTCCACCAGTACCAGAACGCCGCCGCCGGCACGCCGCTCGCGGCCAGTGCGAAGACCGGCACCGACATCTCCAGCTCCGGCACCCTGTTCGACCAGTTCCGCCAGGACGTGTCGAACGGCACCCTGCCGCAGGTGTCGTGGATCGTCGCGCCCGAGGCCTACACGGAGCACCCGAACTGGCCGGCCAACTACGGCGCCTGGTACGTGTCGCAGATGCTCGACGTCCTGACCGCCAACCCCGAGGTGTGGAGCAGGACCGTCCTGCTCATTACCTACGACGAGAATGACGGCTTCTTCGACCACATGGTGCCGCCGACCCCGCCGCAATCCGCGGCCGGCGGCCAGTCCACCGTTTCCACCGTCAACGAGATCTTTCCCGGCAGCAGCGAGTATGTCGCAGGCCCCCACGGCCTCGGCGCCCGGGTGCCGATGCTGGTGGTGTCGCCCTGGAGCAGGGGCGGCTGGGTCAACAGCCAGCTGTTCGACCACACCTCCATCATCCGCTTCATCGAGCAGCGCTTCGGCGGCGGGAACCCGCTGCTGCAGGAGTCCAACATCACGCCGTGGCGCCGCACGGTCGCGGGCGACCTCACCTCCGCGTTCGACTTCCGCTCGCCGAACCGGGCGCTGGCCACCCTCCCCGCCACCAC
>CAXTOD010000301.1:0-3622 GCA_964245705.1 uncultured Acetobacteraceae bacterium | reverse complement strand
GATCGACACCGTGTGCCGGCTGGCCGACGCGGTGCTGGTGCCGTCGGAAGCGGTGCGGCAGTCGCTGCTGCCCTGCCTCGCACGTGCCGGACGCGCGCACGTGCCGGTCTGGCCGGCACCGCACGGGGTGCACCTGCGCGCGCTGCCGCAACCGGCGGACGCGCCGGACGACCGGGCCGGGCCGCCGCCGCACCCGTACTTCGTCTGCCTCGGCACCATCGAGGGGCGCAAGAACCACCTCCTTCTGCTGACGGTCTGGCGCAGGCTGGTGCAGGAGCAGGGCCCGCGGGCGCCGCACCTGGTGCTGATCGGCAAGCGCGGCTGGAAGAACGAGCAGGTGCTCGACCTGCTCGGTCGCTGCCCGTCCCTGCAGGGGATGGTCACCGAGCACAACGCCCTGCCGGACCAGGAGGTGGCGCGGCTGCTGAAGGGCGCGCGGGCGCTGCTGTTCCCCTCGTTCGGCGAGGGCTACGGCCTGCCCCTGACCGAGGCGCTGTCGCTGGGCGTGCCGGCGATCTGTTCCGACATCGCGGTGTTCCGCGAGGTCGGCGGCGACCTCCCGCTCTACCTCGACCCGCTGGACGGGATGGGCTGGATGCGTGCGATCGCCGAGCGCGCAGGCGATGCGGCGCCCCAACGGGAGCAACCGACAAACGCCGCGCCGCCAGCCTACCCGGGCTGGACGGACAGCGTGCGGGACGCCCTTGCCAGGGTGGCGCGACACCCGTATCCGTCGCTGCGGCACCGCCAACCGCCATAGGAGCCCGGCGGCTGCGCTGCCGGTCGCAACGGCTTCCGGACCGGCCGGGTGGCGTCTCCGCGAGCACCCGACCCGTCATCCAGGCGAGGCAGGACATGGCACGCAAGCTGCACAACGAGCTGTTCGAGGTCGTGTATCCGTGCGCCACGACCGACATCTCGTTCACGTTCATGAACCGCGACAACCTCGACTTCATCGCCGAGCAGATCTGGGACCACGGGCTCGCCACCTATGAGGCGCCGACCCCGGGCCTGTTCGTCAGCCTGTGCCAGGGTGGACCCGGCGTCGTGCTCGACATCGGGGCCAATACCGGGATCTTCTCCCTGCTGGCGGCCGCGTCCAACCCGCTGGCCGAGGTGTTCGCGTTCGAGCCGCTCGGCCATGTCAGGCAGGTCCTGGACGCCAATCTCGGGCTGAACCCGTCGCTTGCGCTGCGCGTCCACGTCCACGCCTGCGCGCTGTCGAACGGCATCGGCAGCGCACGCTTCTTCGAGACCGTCAACGACCAGGGCTTCCTGACCACCAGCTCCTCGCTTGAGATCTCGCACGCCCGGAGCATCGACCACGGTAGGTTCCTCGATGGCGAGGTGGAGACCACCACCCTGGACGCCTGGGCGGAGCAGCACCTGGACGGGCTTTCGCTCAGGCTGATGAAGATCGACGTCGAGGCGCACGAGTACGCGGTGATCGAGGGAGCCGGCACCGTGATCGGCCGGCACCGGCCGCCCATCATCTTGGAGGTGCTGCCGGGGGCCGAGGTGCAGCCGATCCAGCGCATGATCGACGCGGAGCGCTACCTGGTGTTCTCGATCACCCCGACGGCGCTGCGGCAGACCTTCCGGCTGCACTACAGCTCGGACGCCACCAACCACCTCCTCTGCCCGGTGGAACAGGTCGATCGCGTCTTCCGGCTGGCCCGCCGGCACATGCTGAGCCTCGAGCTGGACTGAGGGGTCGCCGATGGCAAGGCTCGGGGACCGTCGCAGCGGCAGTGGCGTCGAGCTGCTGGTGGTTCGGGCCACGGAAGCGCAGCGGCGCGAGGACTGGGCTGCCGCGCGCGAGCTGTGGCAGGAGGTGACGCGGCGCGAGCCGGCGCGGTTCAACGCCTGGCTGCAGCTCGGCAACATGCTCAACGAGCTGAGGGAGCACGACGCCGCGATCGCGGCGTTCCGCGCCGCGCTGGAGCTCGACCCGGACTCGTCCGAGCCGGATGCCGGGGTCGCCGGCGTGCTCGAACGCATGGGCCGCTGGGAGCAGGCGTTCGAGACCTGGCAGAAGGTGGCGCTGGTGCTGTCCGGCCGTCCGGCGCCGGAGAAGCTGGCGCATGCCCTGCTCCACGCCGCCCTGTCGGCGATCAGGATCAACCGGCCCGACCGTGCCGAGGACACGCTGCTGCTGCTCAGGCGGCTGCAGCCCGCAGTCGCGAGCCAGCCGCGGTTCGTGGTCATGCACGCGCAGGCGGTCCGGATGCGCGACCGCGCGGCCGCGGTGCCGCTGCTGCGCACGCTCGGCGGCGACACGCCGCAGGATCCGGCGGCGGCGTTCGAGGTCGCCTCGGTGCTGCTGGACAGCGACGACCAGGCGGCCGGGCTGGCGGCGCTGCAGCCGGCCCTGCGACAGCGTCCCAACGACCTGTCCTTCCTGTGGCTGGCCGCCGACCTGAACGAGCGGCTCGGGCGCTGGAGCGAGGTGCTGGTGCTGTGCGAGCGCATGGACCGGATCGACCCGGCCCAGCAGCGCTTCCTGCGACGCGGCCTGGACGCGGCGCTGAGGATGGGCAACCTGCCGGCGGCGCGGCGCCTCGCCCTCCAGTCCAGGCGGCGCGACAACGGCCTGGAAGCGATCCACGCGCTGATCGAGCCGTACCGCGCCGACGGCCAGCTCGACCGGGCACGGCTGATCTGTCGGTGGCTGCGTCGCCAATGGCCGCACAGCCGCTGGCACGCGACGGAATACGTGATCCTGACCGCCGCGTCCGGGCTTCCCGACCTGGCCGACCGGCTGGTGCGCGACGACGTCGCGCGCAACGGGCGCACGATCGAGATGACGCGCGCCTATGCCGAGATCGCGTTCCGCAGCGGCCGCTTCGCCGAGGCGGTGCGTCGCCTGCGCGTCTTCCTTGAGCTGCATCCGGACGACGAGCCGGCGCAGGTCCTGCTCGGCTACGCGCTGGCGAACGCGGCAGGCATCGGCGAGGCGGAGCGTCACTTCGCCGAGGCGGCGTCGCGGGGGTTCCAGGGCCGCGGCGCGCTGACCGGGCTCGCGCACATGGCGATGCGCCGCCGCGACAGGCAGGACACGTTCGAGCGCTGGCGCCGGGTCACGGTGATCCACCCGGACTGGGACATCGGCCACGTCGAGCTGGCACGCAGCGCCTACGAGCTGCGGCACCCCGGCCTGGTCCGCGAGATCTGCCTCCGGCACCTGGCGATCCGGCCGCGCGACGCGACGGTGGGCGAGTTCTTCGCCTGGTTCCTGGTGGCGACCGGCTGCCACCAGGAGGCGTGGGACCGGCTCCAGCGCCTGCTGCGCCACGACCGGAGCTGGACGGTGGTGGAGCTGCTGATGCAGGCGGCGACCGGGCTCGGGCGGCTCGGCCAGGAGCTCCCCGCGATCCTGGAGCTGCTGCCGCAGGCGACCACGCGCGAGGCGGCGCACCGGCTGTACCACGTGGTGCGCCTGCTCGAGGTCGCGGGGCTGGGCGGCCGGCTGCGCGACGCGGTCGACCGCACGGCCATCGACGCGGACCATCTCGGCTGGCTGTCGCCCTACCTGGGGAGGACCCCGACCGCGCCGGGCCGGACGTCGCCGGGCGGCTCGCCGCTGGCCGACGGCGGACGGCGGGTCGACCGCGCCTGGCGC
>CAXTOD010000300.1:0-3648 GCA_964245705.1 uncultured Acetobacteraceae bacterium | reverse complement strand
GCACACTCCAGCTCGAACAGGTCCTCGTCCGACATGTTGCCGGCCGCGTGCTGCCCCACCGCCTCGAACACGTCCACCACCGTCACGTCGCGGCCCTTGAACCGTCCCGGCAGGATCGACCCGCCATACATGAACACCGCGGGCACGTTCAGCCGCAGCATCGCCATCATCATCCCCGGCAGCGACTTGTCGCACCCCGCCAGCCCCACGAGCGCGTCGTACGAGTGCCCGCGCATGGTCAGCTCCACCGTGTCCGCGATCGCGTCGCGCGACACCAGCGACGACTTCATCCCCTGGTGCCCCATGGCGATGCCGTCCGTCACCGTGATGGTGGTGAACTCCCGCGGCGTTCCCCCCGCCTCGTCCACGCCGCGCTTCACCGACTGCGCCTGGCGGCTCAGCGAGATGTTGCAGGGTGCGGCCTCGTTCCAGCACGTCGCCACGCCGACCAGCGGCTGGTGGATCTGCTGCTCGGTCAGGCCCATCGCGTAGTAGTAGGACCGGTGCGGCGCTCGCCCCGGTCCTTCGGTCACGTGCCGCGAGGGCAGCCTGGTCTTGTCCCACTGCGTCATGATCTTCCGCCCCTAGCCGATCCGCCGCAGCGCCGCGTCGAGCCGTGCCGTTTCCTGCTGGAACGCGCTCAAGCGTTCCCGATTCTCGTCCACCACCTCGGGCTTGGCGCGCGCCACGAAGTCGGCGTTGCCGAGCTTCCGCTCCACCTTTGCCGCCTCCTCCAGCGCCCGGGCCCGCTCCTTCTGCAGGCGCGCCCGCTCGGCGCCGAGGTCGATCACCCCGGCCAGCGGCAGCAGGAGCGTCGCCTCGTCCACCACCGCCTGCGCCGCCCCGCGCGCCAGCTCCGCCGGCACCTCGCCGTCGAGCACCGACACCGTGGAGACGCGCGCCATCCGCCCGATCGCTTCCGACCATGCCTCCGCCCGCGCCACGGTGTCCGCGTTCGCGTCGCGCAGCAGCACCGGCGTCACCTTCGACGGCGGCACGTTCATCTCCGCCCGGACCGCGCGGATCTCGCCGATGAACCGTGTCACCCAGTCGAGCTCCCGCGCCACCTCGGGGGCGCCCGCCAGCCGCTCGGCGGTCGGCCAGGCGGCGACGATCAGGCTTCCTTCCGCCCCGAACCCGAATTCGGCCCACAGCGTCTCGGTCACGAACGGCATCACCGGGTGCAGCAGGCGCAGGATCGTTCCCAGCACGTGCGCCGTCGCCGCCCGCAGCTCGGCTGCCTCCGCGGTGTCGCCGGCGTTGAACACCGGCTTGGCGAACTCCAGGAACCAGTCGCAGAACCGGTTCCAGGTGAAGCGGTAGACCGATGCCGCGTATTCGTCGAACCGGTAGGCCTCCAGCGCAGCTCCCGCCTCCGCGGCCGTCCCCGCCGCCTCGTCCAGGATCCAGCGCGCCAGCCGTCCCTGCGCCGCCTCGGGCTGGAACCCGTCCACCGGCCGCACCCCGTTCATCTCGCAGAACCGCGCCGCGTTCCACAGCTTGGTCACGAACGAGCGGTATTCCTCCACCCGCTTCGGCCCCAGCTTCACGTCCCGCCCCTGCCCGGTCAGCGCGCAGATGGTGAACCGCAGCGCGTCCGCGCCGTAGCGGTCGATCAGCTCCAGCGGGTCGATCCCGTTGCCCTTGCTCTTGGACATCTTCTGCCCGCGCTCGTCGCGCACCAGACCGTGGATGAACACCTGCCGGAATGGCACCTCCTCCATGAGGTGCAGACCCATCATCATCATCCGCGCCACCCAGAAGAAGATGATGTCGTGGCCGGTCACCAGCACGTCGGTCGGGTAGTAGCGTGCCAGCTCCGCCGTCCGCTCGGGCCAGCCCAGAGTCGAGAACGGCCACAGCGCGGACGAGAACCAGGTATCCAGCACGTCCTCGTCCTGCGTCAGCGCAACCGGGGCGTCGTAATGCGACGTCGCCAGCCGGACCGCCTCCGCCTCGTCATGTGCGACGAACACCTGCCCGTCCGGGCCGTACCAGGCCGGGATCCGGTGCCCCCACCAGAGCTGCCGGCTGATGCACCAGGGCTGGATCTCGCGCATCCAGCTGAAGAACGTGTTCTCCCACTGCCGCGGCACGAACTCGACCCGGCCGCTTTCCACCGCCTCGATCGCCGGTGCCGCCAGGCGGCCCGCGTCGCAATACCACTGGACCGTCAGCCGCGGCTCCACCACCGCCCCGCCGCGCTCGGCGTGCGGCACTTGGTGCACGTGCGGCTCGACCTTCTCCAGCAGTCCCAGCCGCTCCAGCTCCGACACGATCGCGGTGCGGGCCGCTTCCCGCGTCTGCCCCGACAGCCCGTGCACGAAGGCCGGATCGGCCAGGCCGGGCACCGCCCGCAGCTCCCCCGCGATCTCGTCCAGCACGACCCGCGCCTCGGCGTCGAGCACCGACGGCATCGCCAGCCCGTGCCGCTGGCCGACCGCGAAGTCGTTGAAGTCGTGCGCCGGGGTGATCTTGACGGCGCCGGTGCCCTTTTCCGGATCGGAGTAGGCATCCGCCACCACCGGCACGCGGCGGCCGGTGAGCGGCAGCACCACGAACCGGCCGACCAAGTCGGCGTAGCGCGGATCCTCGGGGTGTACCGCCACCGCGGTGTCGCCCAGCATGGTTTCCGGCCGGGTGGTCGCCACGCTGAGGAACCGCCCGTCCTCGCCGTCCACCGGATAGCGGATCGTCCACAGCTGCCCGCGCACCTCCCGGCTTTCCACCTCCAGGTCGGAAATCGCGGAGCGGAACGACGGGTCCCAGTTCACCAGCCGCCTGGCGCGGACGATCAGCCCCTCGCGATGCAGCCGGACGAACACCTCGCGCACCGCCGCCGACAGCCCGGCGTCCATGGTGAAGCGCTCGCGCGACCAGTCCAGCGACGCGCCGAGCCGGCGCAGCTGCGCGGTGATGCCGCCGCCGGACTGCGCCTTCCACTGCCAGACCCGCTCCACGAAGGCGTCGCGCCCGAGCTCGCTGCGCCGGATGCCTTCCCCGTCGAGCTGCCGCTCCACCACCATCTGCGTGGCGATCCCGGCATGGTCCGTGCCCGGCTGCCACAGCGCGTCCCGCCCCTGCATCCGCCGCCAACGGATCAGGATGTCCTGCAGCGTCATCGTCAGGGCGTGGCCCATATGCAGGGTGCCGGTGACATTCGGCGGCGGGATCATGATCGCGAAGGGCGCGGCCGCGCCGTCCGGCGCCGCGGCGAAACGGCCTTCCGCTTCCCAGGTGGCGTAAAGGCGGCGCTCCGCCGCGTCGGGGTCGAAGGTCTTGTCCAGCATGGGGCGAGCCTAGAGGCTCGCGCAGCGCCCCGGAAGGCAGGAGCGCGCATGCGCCGGGCGCGCGGCGCTCATGGTCGGCGTCTGCGTGCCGCGAAAGCCCGCGGGATCAGCCCGGCCGGACCAGCCGCTCGATCTCCTGGCGCACCACCCGCTCCACCAGCTCCGGCAGGTTGGCGTCCAGCCAGGCCTTGAGCTGTCCGCGCACCTCGTCGCGCGCGATGTCCTCCAGCGTCAGGCCGCCCGCGCGAGTCACCCGCATCTCAGCCGCGGCGGGCGGTTCCGGCCGCACCGCCTGCTGCAGCGCCGCGAAGGCCTGCGCGGCTGCGGCGCGGGTCTGCGGCGCCAGCAGGGTGGCGTC
>CAXTOD010000299.1:0-3653 GCA_964245705.1 uncultured Acetobacteraceae bacterium | reverse complement strand
GCCGGATCGCGGCCGCTCCGGCTGCGCGGTGCTCTCGTCGACCGAGATGACCTCCGCGACCTGCCTGCCCTTGGGGCCCTGGCCGATCTTGACGCTCAGCGTCGCACCCGGGCTGACCGAGTCGTGGCCCGACTGCGACAGGGCGTTGGCGTGCAGGAACACGTCACCCGAGCCGTCCGACAGCTCGACGAAGCCGAAGCCCTTCTCGCTGTTGAACCACTTGACGCTGGCGCTGATTTCCGGCCCTGACGCGATCACCTGGGAGCCACCGCCGCCCATCGGGCGCCGCGGCGGGCCGCCGAAGCTGCTCCGCTCGCCATAGGAGGGCGCCGGTGCAGGCGTGAAATCGTCGTCGAAGCCGCCGCGGCGCGGGGAACGGGGGCTGCGGTCGGTCCTGTTACTTCTCAACGGTCGTAATCCCGAGATCTGGAAGGTTGCGTCTGGATCCAGGCGCACCGTGTGGCGGTTTTCGGCAGGCGGACGCCTTAATCGGGACAACCCCGGAATATCCGGTCTGCGTCGTCCCGATGCGTCAAACCATGGCATAGCACGATCATCGCTGCACGAACCAGCGTTGCCGATCACCGGATCGTGTTGTTTTCGTGAACGCGGCTCTGCATCCGGGACGCGACGCACGGCGTGACGGCACCGGCCGGCCCCGGCATCGGTCCACCGGCCTGTCCGGATGCGGGGCTTTGGGGTTTCTCTGCGGTAACGAAGCCCGTAGAAGAAGCGGTCGAGACAACGGGACGCAGTGAGCACGATGAAGTCCAGCCCGATCACCCGTCCGCTCGCGCCCGGCATCGTGGCGAGCCTCCCGGTCGTCCTGGTTCTCGGCCTGCTCGCCCCTCCGGCGGCGGCCGAGCCGCTGCAGGACCCCTACGGCACCTGGACCGCCCAGGTCGAGAACGACGCCGTCTCGACCCTGAAGGGCACGTCGGACCAGTACTACACCAGCGGCCTCCGCATCGGCTGGACCTCCGGCACGGACAACCAGCCGCCGGCGATCTCCGACCTCAACACCCTGATCTGGGGCCACGGCGTGCAGCGCGTCGCGTTCGGCCTGCAGCAGTCGCTGTTCACCCCGCGCGACACCCAGTCCCGCACCGTGATCCCCGGCGACCGCCCCTATGCCGGCGTGCTGCTGGCAACCGCGAACCTTCTCAGCGACACCGACGTCACCCGTTCGGTGGCCGGGGTGCAGGCCGGCGTGCTCGGCTCCTACGCCGGCGGCTACCAGGTGCAGAACGGCTTCCACAGCGCGATCGGCGACACCCCCAACCTCGGCTGGCGCAACCAGCTGCCGAACCAGCCGATCCTGCAGCTCCAGGCCGGACGCACCTGGCGCCTGCCGCTCCTGACCCGCTACGGCGTCTCGGTCGACGCCCTGCCGGAGGTGTTCGCGGCCGGCGGCGACTTCCGCACCTACGCGCAGGGCGGCGCCACGGTGCGGGTGGGGCAGGGGCTGGACAGCGACTTCGGCACCCCGCGGATCACCCCCGGCCTGGACGGCACCGACGCCTACAAGGCCACGCGGCGCTTCGTCTGGTACGGCTTCGCCGGGGTGGACGGGCAGGCGGTCGGCTACGACGCGACGCTGCAGGGCAGCACCTTCCGCTCGGGCGAGCCGCACGTGTCGAAGGTCTGGGACGTGGGCGAGGTCGAGGCCGGCGCCGCGGCCATCTTCCACGGCGTGCGCATATCCTACACCCAGACCTGGCAGACGCAGGAGTTCCAGCACGCCAAGTCCGGCCTGTTCAACTTCGGTTCCGTGGCCCTGTCGGCGAAATTCTGACCACGCGTGGCGAGGCGACCCGTCAGGTCCCGGCGTCCGGCACACCGTTTCAGGCTGCTTGCCAGCCGCGCGCTGGTCGTCCTCGCCGCCGCCTGCTTCGTGTCGGCGTTCACCGTCGCGGCGCTGGCCCCGCCCGGACTGAGCCTCGGCGACGGGCTGCAGCGCCTCGCCGGCCACCCGCTCCCCTGGCAGGACCGCATCGCCGCCGGCCGCACCGGCTTCGGCTGGCAGGAGATGGCGCTGTCCTTCCTGGCACGGCCGGCCTGGCTGCTGCCGGTGATGCTGGGCTTCGTCAGCGCCGGGATCGCGATCAGCCTCGGCCGGTCGCTGCCGGGCAGCAGGGCCCGCTAGACCGCCGGTTCACGTTCCTTCACCGGTCTACGGTCCAGCTCTTTGTTTTGTTGAGCATCTTCACCGATCAGGTGACGACACCTGATCCGGCGATGCTTTAGCGCCCGCCGCCCGGGCCGGTCAGCCCACCTCGCACTCCACCGCCGGCGCCGGCGCCGCGCCGCCGGTCGCGTGCGGCGGCAGCCGCGGGATCGGCCGGCCGCTCAGGGAGGCCGGGGTCTCCTCGCAGCCATGGGCGGCGAGCAAGGCGAGCTGCGCCTCGGTTTCCACCCCCTCGGCGCAGCTGGTCATGCCGAGCGCCTGCACCATCTGCAGCACGCTGCGGGTGATCGCTTCCGCGCGCCGGTCGTGCCCGAGGGCGCGCACGAACTGGCGGTCGAGCTTGACCTGGTCGAACGGGTACGAGGTCAGCGCCGACAGGCTGGAAAACCCGGTGCCGAAATCGTCCAGCGCCAGGCGCACCCCCATCGCCCTGACCTGGGCCAGCTCGCGCCGCGCCGCGCCGTCATCGGCCAGCGCGCCGCGCTCGGACAGCTCGATCTGCAGCCGGTTCGGCTCCAGACCGGTCGCTTCCAGCACCCGGCGCAGCAGCTTGGGCAGCCGGCCGTGCGACAGCCACAATGGCGACACGTTGACCGACACGCCGAGCGCCTGCTGCCAGGACGCGGCCTCGGCGCAGGCGGCGTGCAGCACCCAGGCGTCGACCTGCTCGATCAGCCCGCCCGCTTCGGCGACGGGGATGAACAGCCCGGGCGACATCTCGCCGTGGCCGGGCCGGTTCCAGCGCACCAGCGCCTCGAAGGACACCACCTGCTCGGTCGCGGTGTCGATCACCGGCATCCAGTTCAGGTGGAAGGCACCCTGCGCCACCGCCGCCTGCAGGTCCTGTTCCAGTCCGGTCGACAGCGCGTAGGCGTCGGTCAGCGCCGCGGTGGCGTAGCAGTGTCGCCCGTCGCCCTGGCTGCGCGCCTGCGCCAGCGCCGCTTCCGCCGCCAGCAGCAGGGAAGCGGGATCCTGCCCGTGCGCCGGATGCAGCGCGATGCCGACCGACGGGCGCAGCGGCAGCTCCAGCGTGTCCACCTGCACCGGCTCGCGCAGCCGCTCCATCATGCGCAGCGCGATCGCTTCCGCGTCGCTGGGGCCGATCCGGCCGGGGGCGGCCAACACGAAGCCGCTGCCGCCGAGATGGGCGAGCAGGCTCGGCACCGGCGCGATGGTCTGCAGCCGGTCCGCCGCCTGGGCGAGGTAGCGGTCGGCGATCTCGCGCCCGTACATGTCGTTGAGCACCGCGAGCCGGCCGAAGTCGATCCGGAACACCGCCAGCGCCGGGGCGGCGGCGTCGCCCGCCGGCACCGCGTCCAGCACCTGCCCGAGATAGTGCCCGAGCGCCTGCCGCCCGGGCAGGGCGATCACGGCGCCGGTGGCGTCGGACCGGGCGCCCTGGCCGTCGCGCTGGACCGCGAGCAGGGCGCCGATCCCGCGCGCCCGGGCGGCCAGGGTCAGCCGC
>CAXTOD010000298.1:2552-3674 GCA_964245705.1 uncultured Acetobacteraceae bacterium | reverse complement strand
GTGCTCGGCCGCGCCGCTTCCGTCGCCTGCACCCCCTTGCC
The DNA here is from genome assembly GCA_964245705.1 of uncultured Acetobacteraceae bacterium. Lineage (GTDB taxonomy): Bacteria > Pseudomonadota > Alphaproteobacteria > Acetobacterales > Acetobacteraceae > Lichenicola. The sequence goes on along the minus strand of CAXTOD010000298.1, from coordinate 3,633 downwards.
GCCGGAATAGGAGCCGCCATGCAGTACGACGTGATCCTGGTCGGCGCCGGGTTGTCCGGTGCGGCGTTCCTGGCCCACCTGCTGCGCGACCATCCCGGGTGCCGCGGCAGCGTGCTGGCGATCGAGCCGGCGGCGCGGCTCGGCGCCGGGCTCGCCTACGGCACCGACGACCCGGCGCACCGGACCAACGTCGCCGCCGGGCGGATGTCGCTGTTTCCCGAGCATCCGGAGCACTTCGTCCGCTGGCTCGACGGCCGGGAAGAGCTGGCGTGTGATCCGGAGGCGCTCGGGACGGACGGGCTGGTGCATGCCAGGCGCACGATCTACGGCGACTATGTCGACGAGACGGTGCGGGCGGAAATCGGTGCGTCCGGGGCAAGCGTCCGCCACCTGCGGGACCGGGCGGTGTCGGCCGCGCGCCGACCCGGGGGGGGCTGGAAGGTGGCACTGGAGGATGGCAGCGTGCAGGCGGCGCCGCTGCTGGTGCTGGCGGTCGGCCACACCGCGCCGGACCTGCCGGCCGTGCTGGCGCCGCTGGCGCACGACCCGCGGATGGTGGCCGACCCGTGGGACCGGGCGGCGCTGGACCGGATCGGCCCTGAGGATCCGGTGCTGGTGGTGGGCACCGGGCTCACCGGCTGCGACGTGATCGCCAGCCTCCGGGCGCGCGGGCATCGCGGCACGGTGCTGGCGGTGTCGCGCCGCGGCCTGCTGCCGCGTCCGCGTACCACCAGGCCGGTGGGCGAACGGGGCGACTTCGCCAGCGATCCCGCCACCACGGCGCTGGCGCTGCTGCGACGGGTGCGCGAAGCGGTCGCGGCCGGCGAGGTCGACGGGCGGCCCTGGGAGGATGTGATCGCGGCGCTGCGCGTCCAGGCGCGCACCGTGTGGGGCAGCTTGCCGGTCGGCGAGCGGCGGCGGCTGCTGCGCCACCTGCGCCCGTTCTGGGACGTGCACCGGTTCCAGTGCGCGCCGCAGATCGCCGCGGTGGTGGCGTCGGGGCAGCGGGACGGGTGGCTGACGGTGCTGGCGGCGACGCCGGTCGCGGCGCAGGTCGACCCGGACGGGATCGCCGTGACGC
>CAXTOD010000298.1:403-2542 GCA_964245705.1 uncultured Acetobacteraceae bacterium | reverse complement strand
GCATCGACGTGGACACCGCGAGCCGGGTGCTGGATGCGTCCGGCAGCGCCTGGCCGGACCTGTTCGTGGCGGGCCCGCTGGCGCGCGGCACCCATGGCGAGCTGATGGGCCTGCCCCAGGTCACCACCCAGCCGCGCGAGGTGGCGGCGGCCGTGGCGCGCCTGGTGGCGTTCCCGGCGTGAACCGGCTGGACTTCGGGGTTCCCGTCGCGGCATTGGTGCCGCCATGATCACCGACAAGCGCCTGCTCCGGGCGGAGCCGAGCTTCCGGATTCTGGCCAAGCTGTGGCGGGTGAGTTGGCTGTACGTGCTGCTGATCTGCGTGCTGGCCGGCGTCGGCTACGGCGCGCTGTACTCGGCCGGCGGCGGGTCGGCGCGCCCGTTCGCCGGGCCGCAAAGCCTGCGCTTCGGCTTCGGGCTGCTGATGATGCTGGGCGTCGCGATGCTCAGCCCGCGCGTGCTGGCGCGGCTCGCCTGGCCGCTCTACGCTGTGTCGCTGCTGCTTCTGGCGGCCGTGCTGCGCATGGGCCATGTCGGCAAGGGGGCGGAGCGCTGGCTGGTGCTGGGCGGCGTGCAGCTGCAGCCCTCGGAGCTGGCCAAGATCGCGCTGGCGCTGGCGCTGGCGGCCTGGTTCCACCGCATCGGGCAGAACCGGATGGGCAACCCCTTGTTCCTCATCCCGCCGGCGCTGATGGTGGCGGCCCCGGTGGCGCTGGTGCTGAGGGAGCCGAACCTCGGCACGGCGGTGATCATCGCCGCGGTGGGCGCGGCGATCTTCCTCGCCGCCGGGATGCGGCTGTGGCAGCTGGCCCTGCTGCTCCTGCCGCTGCCGTTCCTGGGCCGGATCGCCTATGCCCACCTGCACGACTACCAGAAGGCGCGCATCACCACCTTCCTGCATCCCGAGAACGACCCGCTGGGAGCCGGCTACAACATCATCCAGTCCAAGATCGCGCTGGGCTCCGGGGGCCTATGGGGGCAGGGCTACCTCCATGGCACGCAGGGGCAGCTCAACTTCCTGCCCGAGAAGCAGACCGACTTCATCTTCACCATGATCGCCGAGGAATGGGGCCTGGTCGGCGGCCTGTCTGTGATGGCGCTGCTGCTGCTGGTGATCCTGGGCGGCATGCTGATGGCGATGCGCTGCCGGCACCAGTTCGGCCGCCTGCTCGGGCTCGGCATCTCGATGAACTTCTTCCTGTACTGCGTGGTCAACCTGTCTATGGTGATGGGGGCGATCCCGGTCGGCGGGGTGCCGCTGCCGCTGATCTCCTATGGCGGCTCTGCCATGCTGACGGTGATGTTCGGCTTCGGGCTGCTGCTGTCGGTCTACGTGCACCGCGACGCCGCGTTCGGCGACAACGTTTCGTGAGGTGCCGCGCTTGATTGGGCCGTCCTGACCGGGCTGCCGCCGCCGACGCCGGCGGTGCTGCGCTCCTACCGCCTCAGCACCTACCAGGCCGGCGGGGTGGTGGCGCGGATTGGACAGCGGCCGAGCGGCCTGGACGGGCAGCATGACCCGCTGGTGCTGCTGAGCGCCTGCAACCCGGGCGGACGGCGCCTGCCGGATGGCTGGAACCGCCGCATGATGCGCCGCCTCGGCGAGGCGATGCGCCGCATCCCCTGTGTCGAGGGCGAGGGGCGGCTCGGACGCTGGTCGGAACCCCTGGTGCTGGCGGCGGTGGCGCCGGCGCGCGGGATCGTGCTGGCGCGTCGGTTCCGGCAGAACGCGGTGGTGGTGCTGCAGCCCCGGCGTCCGGCGCGGCTGCTTCTGCTGGCAGCACCCCGCCGGACCGGCGGATGAGCTATCCCGCCTCGGCGCGCTTGGCGGCGTGCCTGGCCTCCGACGCGGCAGCCTCGTCGGCCAGCGCCTGCTCGGCATCGGCCTTCTCCCTCGCCAGGCTGGTGTAGATCATGGCCGCTTCCGTCGCGTGACGCGTGCCGGACTCGCTGTGGTCGATCGACGCGGTGCTGTAGCGTTCGGCCTTCTCGAAGTTGCCGGAGCCGGCATGCTTCGCCGCTTCGCGGTGCGCCTCGGCAGCGTGCGCGAACGCCTCCGCGGCCGCCTGGTGATGCGCGACCGCCTGTTCCTTCGTCGCCGGCATGACGTGTCCTCCTCCTGGCTGGGCCGGCGTCGAAC
>CAXTOD010000298.1:0-393 GCA_964245705.1 uncultured Acetobacteraceae bacterium | reverse complement strand
GGGGAGGGAGGACCACTTGAAGAGCCGCTACGGCCTGGAGATCCGCGCCGCGACCGCTGCCGACGCGCCCGGCCTGGCCGAGCTGCTCGGCCGGGCCGGGGTCGCGATCGCGCCGCGCACGCTGTCGGACCACCTGGACGCGCTGAGGGAGGAGGCCGGAACGGTGCTGGTGGCGCTGGAATGGGGACCGCCGAGCGGCGTGGTGGCACTGCACTGGTACCGGACGCTGGAGGCGCCGCATCCGGTCGCGCAGGTCACCGCGCTCCTGGTGGATCCCGAGGCGAGGCGCAGGGGCATCGGCCGGCTTCTGGTCAAGGCGGCGTCGCAGGCCGCCCGCGTCGCCGGCTGCGACACGCTGGAGCTCGTGCTGGCGGCAGGACGCGCCGACCTGGC
>CAXTOD010000297.1:0-3674 GCA_964245705.1 uncultured Acetobacteraceae bacterium | reverse complement strand
ACCTCCTGGGTGACCTTGTCGGTCTCGAGCTCGACCAGGGGATCGTGCTCGGCCACCGCGTCGCCGATCCTCTTCAGCCAGCTGCGGACGACGGCCGTGGTGCCTTCCTGCTCGAGGGGAACGACGATGTCGATCATGGAAGGTCCTCAGAAGGCCAGCAGCTCGTCGATCCTGTCCCGTATGCGCGCGACCGACGGCACCACGCGGTCGAGCAAGGGCGGGTGGTGCGGGCTCGGCACGTCCGGCATCGTCAGCCTGCTGACCGGCGCGTCGAGGTCTATGAATGCCTCGTCGGCCACCAGCGCCGCGATCTCGGCACCGAGTCCGGCGGTCTTCAGGTCCTCGTGCACGATCAGACAGCGATGGGTGCGCCGGACGGACGCCAGGACGGCGGTCTGGTCCCACGGCATGAGCGTGCGGAGGTCGATGATGTCGGCCGACCGGTCCGCGGCCGCCTCCTCGCAGCGCGGCACCATCGCGCCCCAAGTGACGATGGTGATGCGGTCGCCGGACCGGGTGGTGGCCGCCTTGCCGAACGGGATCACGTAGTCGTCGCCAGGATAGGCGCGGCGCGCCCACGCCAAGTCCAGCATGGCGCGGTGCTCGAAGAAGATCACCGGGTCGTTGCCGCGCATGGCCGAGCGCAGCAGCCCGACCGCGTCCTCCGCGTTGGACGGCACCGCCACCATCCAGCCCGGCTGGTGGACAAAGGCGACCTCGTTGGTCTGGCTGTGCCACGGGTCGCCGCACTTGAAGAAGCCGCCCGGCACCCGGATCACCACCGGTGCGGCAAACCGGTTGTCGGTGCGCCAGCGCATCGTGCCGCAATCGTTGATCTGCTCGGTGGCAGGCTCGGCATACTTGCGGAACTGGATCTCGGCGACGGGAACCAGGCCCGCCAGGGCGAGGCCGACCGCGCGGCCGATGATGCCCTCCTCGGACAGGCTGGTGTCGAACACGCGCGCGCTGCCGAACTTCTCCTGCAGACCGAGCGTCACGGCGTGCACGCCGCCCTTGGGGCCAACATCCTCGCCGAACAGGAGAACCCGCCGGTTGACCTCGAGCTCGTGCTCGAGCGTGCGCCGGATGGCCGTCACCATGTTGATGCGCTGCCGGTCGGGCGCCGCCACCTCGGTTGCCGGGGGCGGCGCGTAGCCTGCCGGCCACTGGCCGCCCATCGCCTGCATGGCTCCGGGTTCCGAGAACACGTTGCGGGTCACGGTGTCGGGATCCGCGGCCGGGCGTGCTTGCGCACGCTCCAGCCCCTGCTCCGCGTCGGCCGCGGCCCGGGCCTCGATGTCGGCTCATGCCTGTTCCGACAGCACCGCCGGAACCAGATAGCCGCGCAACTTCCGCAACGGGTCACGCGCCCATCCTGCCTTGACGACGTCGTCGGACTTGTAGGTCTGGGTGTCCTGGAAGCTGTGCCCCTGCAGGCGGGGCACCGTCAGCCGGAGCAGGCACAGGCCCTTGCGCCTGCGCACGTGATCGACCGCGGCCTCCGTCAGCTCCGCGGTCTCGGCCGGATCAGTGCCGTCGCCGCTCATGACCGTCAGCCCCTGCCAGCTCCCCAGGTTGGCCGAGATGTCGCCGCCCGGCGTCTGGAAGCTCGAGGGAACCGAGATGCCTTAGCCGTTGTCCTTGACGAAGAAGAGCATCGGCAGCGCCTGCGTCGTCGCGATCGTCAGCGCCGACCAGAAGCCGTTCGACGCGACCAACGCGTCTCCTCCGAGAACGACCGCGATGGCATCGTCGTAGTCGCGGTCTCCGAGGACGGAGCGGTGATATTCGATCGCCTGCGCCCAGCCCGCCGTCGGGGTATACTGGGCGCCGACGCCGCCGGACATCGGCAGGGCGGACGCGCCGGCCGGATTGGGGTGGTTGAACACCGTGCCGATGTCGCGACCGCCCAAGTAGCCGCCCGAGCGGGCCAGGGCCGAACACAGCGCGACTTCCGGCTGCACGCCCAGCGCCAGAAGAAGCGGCCGCGACCGGTAATAGCCGCAGGCCGCGTCGCGCTTGCGGTCCAGGCGCAGGCCGAGAAGGATCTGCGCCATGTCGTGGCCGCGGGCCGAGAACTGGTAGAGGACCTTCCTGTCGGGGACGAGGCGTTCCTCCTCCATGGCGTCGAGCGCCCGCGACAGGCTGACAAGGTAGGCCACCCTCGCCCATGCATGCCGATCGTCAGGAACAGCGCGTCCCGGCGCCTGAGCGGCAAGAGTTTCAGGCAAGGCCCCATCCTCCATATCATGGCCGAATGGCCGGTCAACTATTCCAGGATAACCGTGGATCCCGCCGTCCTGCCATGGCAGATCGTGGCAGGCCGGCGTCATGCAGGCGCTCGTCACGGTGGCAGCGGGTTCATGCGCAGGTCCAGGTCGCTCGGAATGCCGGCTTTCGCATCAAGGTATCTTCCCGAACCCGGTTGGTCGCGTCGACGACGCGCGACGGCGTGTTTGTTCCGGTGGTGCACCCTGCGGGAGTCGCAAGGCGCGGCAGTGCGGCCACGACAGTTCAGGCCTTCGTCTCGTTGGCAACATCTCCTTCAAGCGACGATGATAGCGACGCCGTTTGGCCAGCTCGCGATACTGCCTGATGAAACCGCCGGCATGAAACGGGCGTCACGCGTGTCACGGCTCAGGCGCGCTGCACGGACCAGGCGCGCGTAAACGGGCAGCTGATCTACGGGCCTACGTGGAACGACATCGTCCTGCCGTTCGGGGGCCTACTGCGGACCACGTTGCGGCACCGGAACCTGATCGGGTGCGGCCTCGACGTGGCTCGGAGGTCAGGATAGAACCGCTGCCTGTCCGAACGGCGCGTTCAGCCGCACCACTTTGAGGTTCAGCACGGCAGCGAACGCGACCCAGGCCAGGTACGGGACCAGCAGCCATGCGGCGCGACGGGAGCACGGGGCGACGCCCCGGATCAGGGCGCCGATCGAGAGCCAAAGCGGCACCACCTCCGCCAGCGCCCAGTCCGGCCGGCGAAGGGTGAAGAACAAGCCGCTCCACAGGATGTTCAGGGCGCCGTTCGCCCCGAACAGCGTGATCACGCGGCGCCGCGCGCCGGCATCGTCGGCACCCTCCCAGGCGGACACCGCAGACCATCCGGTGAGGATGCCGATGGTGGTCCAGGCCGGCGCGAACAGCCAGCCCGGCGGCTGCCACGAGGGCTTGCGCAGGCCCTCGTACCAGGGGCCGATCCGGGTGAGAGCCCCGCCGGCACCCAGCACCGCGACCACGCCCCCGGCGGCGATGACGGGGGGGTGGCGCAGGACGCGGTTGATCATACGGAAACGATTCCAGTGAGGTGGGCGATGTTCTTGAAGAAGATGCGGAAGTGCGCCGACGGCCGTGCCCGGACCAGGCGCTTGGTCATGTAGGCGGTCCAGGTCAGGCTTTGCACGTCCGGGTCGCGGCAGATGCTGCAGAAGCGCTCGCGCCTGGCGTCGGTTGCGTACCAGAAGCGCTGCATCATGCCAAGCACCCAGAACACCTGGCCATGCTCGCGCATGAAGGCGCTGCGGGCGCGGCGCAAGGACCTGGCGTCGCCGGTGCGGCAGAAGCCGTCGGCGGCGTCGGCCGCCAGCCGGCCGCCGATCATGGCGTAGTACAGCCCCTCGCCGGAGGCGGGCGCCACCACGCCGGCGGCGTCCCCGGCCAGAACAACGT
>CAXTOD010000296.1:0-3689 GCA_964245705.1 uncultured Acetobacteraceae bacterium | reverse complement strand
ACCCGGTCCGCGACGCCGAGAACCCCGACCTCCTGAACCCGCCCGCGACCGACCACGGCACCCTGCCCAACCTGCGGTACTCCTTCGCCGACGCGCACATGCGCCGCACCGACGGCGGCTGGACCCGTCAGGTCACGACCCGCGAGTTCGGCGTGTCCAAGAGCATCGCCGGCGTGAACATGCGGCTGGTCCCCGGCGGCGTGCGCGAGATGCACTGGCACAAGGAGGCCGAGTGGTCGTACATGCTGGCCGGCAGCGCCCGCATCACCGCGGTGGACCAGAACGGCCGCAATTTCGTGGACGACGTTGGCGTCGGCGACCTCTGGTACTTCCCGTCCGGCATACCGCACTCGATCCAGGCCCTGCACGACGGCTGCGAGTTCCTGCTGGTGTTCGACGACGGCTCCTTCAACGAGGACAGCACCTTCCTGATCAGCGACTGGTTCAAGCACGTGCCGCCGGAGGTGCTGGCGAAGAACTTCGGCGTCCCGGCCAGCCACTTCGGCCACACGCCGGATCCCGAGCAGCGCTACATGTTCCCGCTGCCGGTCCCGGGGCCGATCGACGCCGACCGCATCGCCGGCAACGGCGTCGTGCCGGACGGCTTCAGCTTCCGCCTGCTGGCGCAGACGCCGGTGCGAACGAAGTCCGGCACGGTGCGGATCGCCGACTCCTCCAACTTCAAGGCGGCCAGGACCATCGCCTCCGCCCTGGTGGAGATCGAGCCCGGCGCCATGCGCGAGCTGCACTGGCATCCCAACGCCGACGAGTGGCAGTACTACATCTCGGGACAGGCGCGCATGGGCGTGTTCGGCGCATCCGGCGACGCGCGCACCTTCGACTACCGCGCCGGCGACGTCGGCTTCGTGCCGTTCGCGATGGGCCACTACATAGAGAACACCGGCAACGAGACGGTGCGCTACCTGGAAATGTTCCGCAGCGCCCACTACGCCGACCTGTCGCTGAACCAGTGGATGGCGCTGACGCCGCCGGAGCTGGTGCAGGGCCACCTGCAGCTCGACGACGCGGTGATGCAGGCGCTGCAGAAGACCAGGCACCAGGTGGTGCCGGTGTGACGCGGCCGCGTCCGGCGCCGAGGCTCGCGAACCGCACGCGGCGACACCCGTTGTGCAGCCGACCCGAAGCGACAAGGAGAGGTCCGGATGGACGGCGATTCACACGGCGACCCGGCTCATGACAGCTACCACGCCGGGCTGCGCAACCAGCACGCGTTCGAGGTGGGCGCGATCGAGCTGTGCCGCCGGCAGGCCGAGCGGCTGGAGCACTACCCGGAGATGAAGGCGCGGCTGCAGCAGCACGCGGCGGAGTCGGAAACGCAGGCGAGGCGGCTGGAAGCCATCCTCGAGCGGCACGGCAGCGGCCCGTCCTCGCTCAAGGAAGGCTGGACGGCGCTGACCAACAACCTGGCAACGGCGATGCACATGCCGGCCCCGGACGAGATCCTGAAGAACACGTTCGCCAACTACGCGTTCGAGCACTTCGAGATCGCGGCCTACACCAGCCTGATCGCCATGGCGGAAGCGGTCGGCGACGACGCCTCGATCGCGCCGCTGCGGCAGTCGCTCGCCGAGGAAAGGGCGATGGGCGAGTTCATCGGGTCGCAGACGATCCCGACCACCGAGCGCTACCTGGCCCTCGCCCGCGGCGGCACGAAGGCCGGCGCCTGACCCCGGCACCGGGCGGGCGCGCCGCCCGTCACGTCGGGGCGGCCGTTTCCCTCAGCGCTCGTTCTCGTCGCTGTCCACCTCGACCTCGATGTCCGTGCCGATGACGTCCGCGTCGTCGTCCAGGTCGTCCGCGTCCTCCGCCACCTCGTCCGCTTCCGCCTCGTCCTCGACCGGCTCGACCTCGTCCGCGTCGTCCGGGTCGACCACCGGCGCCTTCTTCGGCCGGCGGTCCTCCGGCGGCAGGTTGCCCGACGCACGGCGCAGCCGCGGCTGGTCGAGCGGCTGCTCGGTTCCGCATTTCGGGCAGACGGCCGGCACCCTGGTCAGGTCGTAGAAGCGGGTGTTGCACGAGACGCACACCCGCTTGTTACCGAGTTCTGGCTTGGCCATTGTGACCCTGTCATTGAAGGACGATGCGCGGCAAGGGCGGGCCCCATGCCACCTCGCCACCGTACTGTCAAACCGATGCCGGCCGGCCTTGACGCTCCACCGGATCGGGCGCCGCCGTGCCCGGCAAGCCAAGGGAACAGCCATGACGTCGCCCGCTTCCGCCCTTTCCCGGCCGCTCGTGGTGTGCAGGCCAAACGCGCCGCTGGCCGGCACGGCACGGGTCCCGGGCGACAAGTCGATCAGCCACCGCGCCCTGATGTTCGCGGGCCTGGCGGAAGGCGAGACCCGGATCGAGGGCCTGCTGGAAGGCGAGGACGTGCTCCGCACCGCGGCCGCGATGCGGGCGCTGGGGGCGGAGGTGGCGCGTCAGGGCGACGGCAGCTGGCAGGTGAGGGGACGCGGCCTCGGCCGGCTGTCGGAGCCGGAGGACGTGCTCGACATGGGCAACTCCGGCACCGCGGCCAGGCTGCTCGCCGGCGTCCTCGCCAGCCACCCGATCGTGTCGGTGATGACCGGCGACGCCAGCCTCAGGCGTCGGCCGATGCAGCGGGTGATCGGGCCGCTGGAGCGCACCGGCGCCGTGTTCACCGCGCGCTCCGGCGGCCGGCTGCCGCTGTGCATACGCGGCTCCGGCAGCCCGGCGCCGGTGTCGTGGCGGCTGGAGGTGGCGTCGGCGCAGGTGAAGTCGGCGATCCTGCTGGCCGGGCTCAACGCCGACGGCGAGACGGTGGTCGAGGAGCCGGTGCCCACCCGCGACCACAGCGAGAACATGCTGCGCCATTTCGGCGCCGCCGTGTCGGTGGAGCGCGCCGGCGCCGGCCGCATCGTCCGGCTGCAGGGCAGGCCGTCGCTGGTGGCGCGGGACGTGACCGTGCCGTCCGACCCGTCCTCGGCCGCGTTCCCGCTGGTGGCGGCGCTGCTGGTGCCGGGCTCGGCGATCACGATCGAGGCGGTCGGGCTCAACCCGCTGCGCACCGGCCTGTTCACCACCCTGATCGAGATGGGGGCGGAGCTCGCCGTCGCGAACGGGCGCACTGAGGGCGGCGAGCTGGTCGGCGACCTGTCGGTGCGGGCGGGGCGCCTGCGCGGCGTGGTGGTGCCGCCGGAACGGGCGTCGAGCATGATCGACGAGTACCCGGTGCTGGCGGTCGCGGCCGCGTTCGCCGACGGGGACACGCGGCTGTGCGGGCTGGGCGAGCTGCGGGTGAAGGAAAGCGACCGGCTCGCAGCCACTGTGGCATTGCTGCAGGCGAACGGCGTGCCGGTGCGGGTCGAGGACGACGACATGATCGTGACCGGCGGCAGCAGCGGCGACCTCGGCGGCGGCCGGGTGCAGACCCTGATGGACCACAGGCTGGCGATGAGTGCGGTGGTGATGGGGCTCGCCGCCCGCCATCCGGTGACGGTGGACGACGTGGGCTATGTCGGCACCAGCTTTCCCGGCTTCGGCGGCCTGATGAACCGGCTCGGCGCCGGGCTCGCGGACCCTTCCGCGTGAGCCGCCGCCTGGTGGTCGCGGTGGACGGCCCGGCCGCGGCCGGCAAGGGCACGCTGGCGCGGGCGCTGGCAGCCGAGCTCGGCCTGCCCTACCTTGACACCGGCCTGCTGTAC
>CAXTOD010000295.1:0-3694 GCA_964245705.1 uncultured Acetobacteraceae bacterium | reverse complement strand
ACGTCCGATCGCCTCGCGTCGCCTCGCGAACTCGCGGCGGCGGCGCTCCGCCTCGGCGGCGCGCCCGGTCCCCAGCAGCCACTCGCCGAGCACCAGCACCGTGTCCGCGTTCCGGCCGAACACGGCCTCCAGCTGCGCGCCGTTCGCGGCACCCGCGGCGCGGGGATCAGACACCGTTCGATCGCTTCGACATGGTCGTTCCCGCCCCGAGCCCGGTTGCCGCGCCGCCGACCCTGGATGAGGCCGGCCCGGACGGTCAACCCGCGACCGCAGCGTCGCGGCATCCGGCCCCTGCTGCGCCCCGGCGCCGCGCGACGGCGGCCCGGCTACCCGGACCGGTTGACGGCGGTGATGGTCACCACGCGCGGCCCCGCCTTCTCGGGAAGCGCCGTCGAGTGCCCGTTGCCGTGCACGGCGGTGATCACGCGGAGGGCGGGCTCGCGGCGCGGGCCGTCGCCGCCGGTCACCGCGGTGATCGTCCGCATGTCCAGGGCGTCGGGATGGCCGTTGCCGTGCACGACCGTGATCACGATCTCCCCGCCGCCTTCGCCCGGAGCTCGACGCTCCGGCGCTAAGCCGGCTTCCGGACCGTCGAAGGCTTCCGACGGGTGGCCGCCCCCGTTCACCGCCGTGATCACGATCGGCGCCTCGAACCCTGACCGGGCATGGGACGCCGTGTCGCCGCCCTGCGCGAGGGTGATGGTCACGGTCGCCCGGCCGCCGTTCCCGTCCGCCAGCAGCAGGTCCTGGAAGTCGCGGGCCAGCGGCCCGGTGTCTTCCGGCCGTGCCGCCGCGGCGTCGGAACCTGGGGCCGGTCCGGCAGCATTGATGCGGGTCATGATCGCCTCCTTGGTGGAGCGGCGCCACGCGCCGCGGGGATCGGGACCGGAGGCGGTGCGGCGGGATGCATCAGCCGATCGCGTCCGGCAGGTCGGGCGGATACTCGATGAAGTGGTTCGGCATCCGGTCGAGGTTGGTCAGGCTGATGCTGATGCTGGCGGTCTCGCCGGTGACGTGGTGCCACCATCCGATCGGGATGTAGAGCAGGTCGCCCGCTTCCACCGTCACGTCGAGCACGGTCGCCCGCTCGAACAGCGGATAGGCCGACGGCGCCGGCGCCAGCGGGTCGACCGGGCTGAACACCCACTTCCTGTTGTACACGTAGGGAACCTGCGTCGCCGGATACAGGCGGAACCGCTTCCGGCCGTGGATCTGGCAGAACAGGATGTGGTTCAGGTCCTGGTGCATGCCGGTGACGATGCCGGCCGGGCCCATCCACAGGAAGGCCGACCTTTCGAGCGCGGCCTCGGCGAGGTAGCCGTCGCCGAGGTTGCCCACCTGGTCGCGGACGAAGGCGAAGGGCGAGCTGTCGAGGGCAAAGGTGTTGGCGGTCATGTAGACGTCGTTGCCGCGTCCCTCCTCGACCAGGGCCGCGAAGTCGGCGAAGCGCATGGTGCGCCTGAGCCGGTGGCCGTTCTGCATGTGGCGCGGATCGCCGTCCCGCCCGGCCTCGACCTCCACCGCCGTGTCCGCGCCGACCAGGTCGACCATGGAGCGCGGCGTCCAGTGCCGCGCCGGCCAATGGTCGAAGCCGCCCGAGAACAGCCCCGGCCGGTTGACGGACAGGTAGTCGCGGAGGAAGCCCGCGAAGGGCGGCAGCTCCGTCCGCTCGACCCGCAGGTGCGACGGGTCATAGCGCCGGTAGTAGTCGAGCGTCTTGAGCAGCGACTCCCGCTTGTTGAGCAGGACGACGCAGCGCTTCATGGCGTGGAGGTAGGGGTGCCGCTCGGCTTCGTCCAGTTCCCGCTCGGCCAGCGCGTCCGGCACGCCGCCGCCCACCAGCACGGTGCGGATCTGGTCGCGGTTGCGGCCCAGCGCCAGGTTCTCCGCCACCCAGGACTTCACCGAGGGCGACAGTTCCTGCGCGGTCGCCGCGTCCGCCCCCCTCGACAACGGTCGCGACACCGGAACGGGCTCGGCGACGTCCATCACGTCATCCTCCGCAGGCGCAGCCCCCGAACCGCCCCGACCACGGCTAACACCTAGCCCGCACGACGCCGGCCATGCAACGGCCTTAGCCGCCCAGCGGCGACGCCCCGAAGCAGGCCAGCAATGCACCCGGCCCCGGATACACCGCGACGCATCCGCCCGCCCTGAGCTCGTCCTCGGTGAAGCCGCCGCTCAGCATGCCGATGGTGACGATGCCGGCCTTGCCCGCCGCCTGCGCGTCATAGGGCGTGTCGCCGATCGCCACCGCCTCGCCGCCCTCCAGCCCCAGCTTCTTCAGCGCCACCTGGAAGATATCCGGCGAAGGCTTTGATTCTTCCGCATCTTCCGACGAAGTCGACACGTCCACCAACCCAGTAACCCCCGCGATCTCCAGGTAAACCTTCAGTTCCTCCTTCTTGGCCGACGACGCCGCGGCGACCTTGAGCCCGGCCTCGCGCACCCGGCGCAGCAGCTCCGGCACCGCGGAGAACGGCCGTACCATCGGCAGGTACTTGGACTTGAACAGCTTGCCGCGGAACGCCTCCATGGCCTCGCCGTGGTCCTCCACCTCCGCCTCAGACAGGAACACCGGCAGCAGCTGGTCGCCGCCCTTGCCGATCTGGCTGCGCGCCTGCTCGAACGACACCTCGTGCCCGAACTCGGCGAACGCTTCCTGCCAGGACAGCGCGTGGAGGTCGACGGAATCGACCAGCGTGCCGTCGATGTCGAAGATGGCGGCCTTGGGCATGGGAACGCTCCCTGCGCGGAAGGAAAGGGCGACCCGGTATGGACGCGCCCGCCCGCGCCGGCATCAACACATTGGCGACAGCACGGAGGCCGCCGCGTCGCTCCGGACCGCTCCTTTGCATCCGGTCCCGGCACTCCCTACCTCATGGAGTGCGACGCGGAACCGGATGCACATGACCGACGCCTTCCTGAACGCGATCGGCACCGCCGTCCCGCCCCACGACGTGCACGATGCCTTCGTCTCCTTTGCCGCCACCCTGCTGCCGGACGACCGCCTGCGCCGGCTGTTCGCCCGCATGACCGAGCGCTGCGCGATCGACCACCGGTATTCGAGCCTGGTGCCGGGCGCCGACCCCGCCGGCGCCACCCTCGACCGCGACGGCTTCTATCGGCGCGGCCGCTTCCCCGGCACCGGCGCCCGCATGGCCCGCTACGAGGACGCCGCCCTGCCGCTGGCGCTCGAGGCGGTGCGCCGCCTCGGCGACGAGGCCCGCCTCGACACCGTCACCCACCTGATCGTCACCTCCTGCACCGGCTTCCACGCCCCCGGGCTCGACCTGCAGCTGCTCGCCGTGCTCGGCCTGCGCCCGACCGTGGAGCGCACCTTGGTGGGCTTCATGGGCTGCTATGCCGCCTTCAACGCCCTCAAGCTCGCCCGCCACGTCGTCCGCTCGGAGCCGGACGCCCGCGTCCTCCTGGTCAACCTGGAGCTGTGCACCCTGCACCTGCAGGAAACGCCAGACCTGGAGCAGGTGCTGTCCTTCCTGGTGTTCGCCGACGGCTGTGCCGCATCCCTGGTCAGCGCCGAGCCGCGCGGGCTGTCGCTCGACCGGTTCCACGCCGAGCTGCTGCCCGACACCGCGCCGCTGATCACCTGGCGGATCGGCGACGGCGGCTTCGACATGATGCTGTCCGGCCGCGTGCCCGGCGCCATCGCCGGCGGCCTGGCCCGCTCGGC
>CAXTOD010000294.1:1887-3714 GCA_964245705.1 uncultured Acetobacteraceae bacterium | reverse complement strand
AGGGCGGTCAGGCCGGGCGGCGCGTTCTCGGCCTCGCACCAGGGGGCGAGCATGCCGCCGGCCTTCCAGGAGGCGCCGGAGCCGATTGCCGGGCCGGCCTCGGCCAAGGTCACCATGGCCCCGCGTTCCGCCAGTGTCACCGCGCAGCAGAGCCCGGCGACGCCGCCGCCGCGCACCAGCACCGAGAGCGGCGCGGTCATGGCGCCGGGCGGGCGTCGTCGAGGCCGAGGTGGCGGAACACGGCGATCTCGCCGTTGCCGCAGAAGTCGTCCTCGACCGAAAGGGCGGCCATCAGCTCCGGCGACAGCCGGATGCGGCGGTCGCGCACCGCCTGCAGCATCGCCGTCGCCGCCTCTGGCCGGAACGGCAGGTCGAGCAGGTCCGGCCCCCAGCAGCGGATCAGCGACAGCGCGTACTGCTCCACGCCGTCGTAGATGCGCTCCAAGATCGGGAACACGTCCTGCGACAGGCCGTCGTGCCGGAACAGCGGGGTCGCGGGCACCGCGCTGTCGTCGTAGCCGACGACTTGGCCGTGCGGGGCGGTCAGGAAGGCTTCCAGCATCAGGCCGTAGCCGCCGGTGAAGTCGAGGACGTTGCCGTCGGCAAAGGCGCCGAAGGCGTGGCCGCCGCCCGCGCGCACCTGGAGCGCGTCGTGCGATACGCCCATGTAGAGGCCGATCAGGGGCCGGCCGAGGGCGGTCTGGATCGCGGTCTGCATGGTGCCGCTGTAGCCCACGTCGACGAAGCCGAGCGGGCCCGGTGCGGTCAGCCCGACCTGTTCGGCATAGGTGGAAAAGGCATGCAGGGCGCGCGCGCCGTGGGCCGTGATCTCCTCGCCCATCAGCTCGATCATGCAGCGCACGAGGTCGGCGTCGCGGGGGAAGCTGACCGGGTGGTGCGCGTGGTTGAGGGCGGCGTCGGGGACGAAGCCGAGCCGGGCCAGGAGGAAGGCGTGGAGCGAGCCGTTGAACCCGGCGCCGCGCAGCAGGGCGTCCGGGTCGAGCCCCCGCCCCTGCGCCGCCGCCAGGGCGGCGCGGCGCGAGCAGTGCAGGTAGGCGGAGGGCGGCAGGTCGGTCCGGAAGCTGGCCTCGCGGACGGCGTCATAGAGGCGCTTGAGGAACCAGCCCTCGCGGGACACGAAGAACAGTTGCCGCATGTGTCGCAGCGTCGGGTGCCGCGCCAGCCAGGCGACAAAGGCGAACACGAGCGGCCCGAACAGCAATGCTCCTGCCTCCTCCGGCTCCCGCAGGACCAGGGACGGGTCGGCCGGATCGAGGTAGGGCGAGTTGAACAGGTGGGCGGCGACCGGACCAAGCAGGACGTCGTCGCCGAGCGTCCGCTCGCCGCCAGGCACGAGCTCGTGCAGCTCGAACAGGGCGGCGGGGCTGAGGACGTGGAAGTGGCGGATGCCGTGGTCGGCGGTCTTCTGGATGTCGGACTGCTCGTTGTCGCCGACATGCAGCAGGCGTGGCGTGGCACCGGCTCCGCCCTGCTCCTGCGCCGCCACGATCGGCCAAAGGTCGCCGCGGTCCTTGCGGGCGCGGCGCTGCGACGACAGGTAGACCTCGTCCACCGCGATGCCGGACTGCGCCAGCGCGGCATCGAACGCCCAGCGCGGCAGGTAGCTGTCGCTGGTCGCGACGATCCGGCGTCCGGCGCGCCTCGCGTGGTCGAGCGCCTCGATCATGACCGCGCGCGGGCGCAGCGTGCGGCGGTCGAGCGCCACCTCCTCGCGGCGGACGAAGTCGATCGCGTCCGGATTCCAGGCCGGGACGGCGTCGGCCGCCAACCGGGAGTACATCTCCTCGCGCTCGACGTCCCACGCCC
>CAXTOD010000294.1:0-1877 GCA_964245705.1 uncultured Acetobacteraceae bacterium | reverse complement strand
ATGGCGGCGCGCCGCCTGGATGGCGATGAAGCGGTGCACCGCGTCCGGCCGGAGGCAGGTCCGGGTCAGCAGCGTGTCGAACACGTCGAACGAGACCGTGTCCACCTGGCGGATCGTGTCCAGCAGGCCGGCATGGGAGGCGCGCCGGTACTGGTCGAGGTTGCGGCTGCTCCAGCCGGGGCGGCACAGGCCGCGCTCGTAGTCGAGCTCGGTGAAGGTGTAGCCGGCGTCCTGCGCCGCCAGCACGATCACCCGCTCGATGGCGTGCATGATCGTGCCGTCGGTCTGGCCGAGCTCGGGCGGGAAGTCGTCCGTGGTCCAGGGGTGGGCGAGCAGGGGCGCCAGCGCCTTTGTGCGGGCCCAGAACATGCCGCCGACGGGGTAGTCCAGCATGCCGGTCGGCACCGCCCTGGGCAGGCCGAGCCGGTCGAACAGCGGCTGGGCCAGGTGGCGGTTGGACAGCCAATGGTAGCCCCAGTAGCGCATCTCTTCGCCGGGCGAGGCGGTCAGCACGCCGAGGGACGGGTCGTCCACGAAGCGCTGGATCAGGCCGCTGACCACCGGTTGCGCCGGCAGCAGCGTGCGCAGCAGCACCTGCCGCCAGCCCACCTGCTCCGCGCCGCGATAGGCGGACTTCTTGGTGTGGAGGTGCAGCACGAGGTCGTGGGCGGCGACGGCGTAGCGCAGGCCGACCAGGAACGGCCCGAAGTTGCGGCCGCGGTTCTCGGCCACGTGCACCAGCAGGGTGGCATCGAGCGCGTGGACCGCGAACCCGGCCTCGATCTGCCCGGCCTTTTCCGGCTCGTCGGTGGTGACGAGCAGGGAGAAGCGGTACGGCAGCATCGCCAGGGCGGCGCAGATCTCGCCCCACAGCTCGACGTGGAAGACGTGCGCCACCACGGCGACCGTCGGCTGGTGCGACGGGACGGGCAGCGACACGAGGCGCTCGATCGGACGCCCGAACGGGTTCCAGGCCGGATCGGCTGGCGGATCGGCCAGCACCGAGACCGGTTGGCGTCCTTCCGCGATCCCGCGCTGGAGGTAGTGGGTGAGCGGGTCGTCGAACCCCGGGCGCAGGTGCCAGGCCTGACGCAGGTAGTCGGCGACGTCGAACAGCGGCCCCGGCGTGGCCTGGGCGCGGACGCCGCAGGCCAGGTAGTGATCGAGCGGGTCGAGGTCGCTGTGTCGGGCCGGCGGGTGGTGCCGGACGTACCAGTCGGGGTCGAACAGGCCGGAGTTTGCGACCAGCGCGCGCCTGCGCTCGATCCCCTGGTGCCGGATCATCGCTTCCTGCCGTTCCCGGTCATCGGCGATCGGATCGGGGCCGGGCGGCAGGCGGTTCATGATGGGAGGCTACCACCGGCGGGGCGGCAGGTCGAAGCCCGCTGCCGCGGCGGCCGGTCGTGCGGGATCGAGGCGCCGACCTACCGGGTCTTCGGCCTCGCCCCGGCCGGACCTGCCGCGATGAGCTGGTCGATCCCGTTCAGGAAGGCCTTCAGCACGGCGGACGGGTTGTCGGGCCGGTAGCCGACGGCGAGGTCGATGGTCGGCGGCCTGCCCTTCAGCGGCCGGCTCGCCACCGACCACGGGAGCAGCGGCTCGACGTAGGTCGGCAGCAGCGCGATGCCGCGCGTCGAGGCGACGAGGGAAAGGCCGGTCCCGAAGTTGTCGATGCGGTAGCTGGGCTCGATCGCGACCCCGTTCTGGCGCAGGTAGCGATCCACCACGTCGCGCAGGACGTGGGGAACGTTTGAGAAGCCGATGAAGACCTCGTCCTCCAGGTCGCGGGGAGCTATGGCGTCCTGCCTGGTCAGGCGGTGGTCGCTCGGCAGGATGGCGACCAGCGGCTCCCTGGCGATCACGCGGTACTCCACGCC
>CAXTOD010000293.1:0-3723 GCA_964245705.1 uncultured Acetobacteraceae bacterium | reverse complement strand
TCCCATCACCATGCCCGCAAGGCGCACAAGGCGTCCCGGAGCACGCAGGTCGCGTCCACGGGGACCGGCGGCGCGTCCGCGACCGGCGCCTCCGCCTCGGCGACCGACCCGAACGCGGTGCCGGGCTCCAGGGCGCCGACCGGGCTGTCCGCCACCCGCAGCGGCGCTGCGGTATCCGCGGCGGCGGCGGACACCGGCGAAAGCGTGATCGTCACCGGCACGCGCAACCTGGGCAAGAAGGCACGCGACAGCACCAGTCCGATCGACGTGATCTCCGCCACCACCCTGGCGCGCTCCGGGCAGCCGAACCTGAGCGACCAGCTGTCGCGCACCGACCCGTCGATCAGCATCCAGGCCTACGGCGCCGACACCCAGGCGCTGGTCGCCGCGATCCGACTGCGTGGCCTGAGCCCGAACGACGTGCTGGTGCTGATCGACGGCAAGCGCCGGCACGAGACCGCGAACATCACCGCCGATGCCGGCCCGGAGCAGGGTGCGACGCCGGTCGACCTCAACATGATCCCGGCCGCCGCGATCGACCACATCGAGATCCTGCGCGACGGCGCCGCCGCGCAGTATGGTTCCGACGCCATCGCCGGCGTGGTCAACGTCATCATGAAGAAGGCCGACCACGGCGGCAGCGCCACCGCGTTCACCGGCGCCGACGCATACAACGGCGACGGCTGGCAGTACCAGCTCGACACCGACAAGGGCTTCTCGTTCGGCAACGACGGCTACGTCCATGTCGGCGGCCAGGTGTTCCACACCGACCACTTCACCGCGCAAACGGTCGACGACCGCAGTGCTGCGTTCGGCACGCCCGGCGGCTTCACCGAGCCTGCCAACTCGAACAAGATCCTGGGGCTGCCGGAGGAAACGCGGGAAACGCTGAGCGTCGAGTTCGGCAAGACCCTGGTGCCGGACCTGTTCGGCGGCCTCCAAGGCTACGGGCTCATCACCTACGGCCACCGCCATTCCGAGGCGTACGAGAACTACCGCACGCCGACGCGGATCCCGACCGTCTATCCGTACGGCTTCTCGCCGCTGGAAACCGACGAGGAGAACGACTTCGCGGCGACGCTGGGCGTGAAGGCCGACAACGTGTTCGGCTTCCATGCCGACCTCAGCACGACCTATGGCGCCGACATCACCAACATCGGCAACAAGAACACCGGCAACCCGGCGCTCGCCACCTCGACCGTGTCGATCGACGGCTATCCGCCCGGCTTCACGCCCACCACGGTGCTGGCGCAAAGCCAGCAGAACGCGCAGTGGACCAACAACCTCGACTTCACCCGGCCGTTCCACGCGCTCGGCATGCCGATGAACTTCGCCTTCGGCGCCGAGGAACGCTCGGAGGTGTACCGGCTCGGCGCCGGCTCGCTCGCCTCCACCGTCGACGGCGGCACCCAGGGCTTCGCCGGCCTGCTGCAGGCCAACGCTGGCTCGTTCTCGCGCAACGTGTGGGCCGGCTACATCGACTACGACGTCCATCCGCTGCAGCACTGGGACATCGACCTCGCCGGCCGGTTCGAGCACTACACCGACGCCGGCGACACCGAGAACGGCAAGATCTCCAGCCGCTACGACTTCACCAGGTGGCTGGCGCTGCGCGGCACGATCTCCAACGGCTTCCGCGCGCCGACGCTGGCGGAGGAGAACTATTCCTCGCTCAACGTGTCGCCGACCGGCGCCAGCGGCATCCTCGCCACCAGCTCGCGCGGCGCCCAGTCGATCGGCGCGGTGCCGCTGAAGCCGGAGCGCTCGACCAACGCCAGCGCCGGCATCGTGCTGCAGCCGCTGCCGAACCTGAGCATCACCACCGACATCTACCAGATCAACATACGCGACCGCATCGTCGGCGCCGGCGGCGTCACCGGAACCGCGGCGGAGACCGCCATCAGCGACACCGGCGCCAGCCTTCCGGTCGGCACCCAGGCCAACGACGTGTCCGCCTACTACTTCGCCAACGGCGCCAGCACCCGCACCCAGGGCCTGGACATCGACGTCAACTACTTCACCGACTTCCGCCGATACGGCACCGTGACCTGGACCGCCGGCATCGACCTCAACCGCACCCGGCTGCACCACAACGGCACCGACGCGTTCGGCAACCCGTTCCTGACCGCGCAGGGAATCGGCTACCTGACCACCGCCGCGCCGCGCTCCAAGATCATCCTCGACGCGTTCTGGCGGATCGGCAGGTTCGACGTGAACATCCGTCAGACCCGCTACGGCCAGACCACCGACGAGGTGACCTACGAGGACCTGGCGCCGGCGGCGCTGCAGTTCTCGGGCTCGCAGTTCGCCGAGTTCAAGAACCTTCCCGAATGGCTGACCGACCTCGAGGTCGGCTACCAGATCGCGCCGCACTGGCACGCCGCGATCGGCGCCAACGACATCTTCAACGTCCGCCCGCGCGAGCTGCCGCAGGAGCTGTCGTACCTGAACGTCGCCCACTACGACCAGACCTCGTCCACCGCGCCGATCAACGGCGGGTTCTACTACGGGCGGCTGAACTTCACCTTCTGACCGGCTCCGCCACCGCCTCGGCCTGCCGCGCGTAGCGGCGGGCCAGCAGCGCGCAGGCGAACAACTGAATCTGGTGGAAGATCATCAGCGGCAGCACCACCTGCCCGACCAGCGCGGTCGGGAACAGCACGCCCGCCATCGGCACGCCGGAGGCCAGCGTCTTCTTCGAGCCGCAGAACACGATGGCGATCTCGTCGGCGCGGCCAAAGCCCAGCGCCCGCGCGCCGTATCGCGTGGCCAGCAGCACTGCCGCCAGCAGCAGGGCGTCGACCAGCAGCACCAGCCCGAGCTGCGACGGCGGCACCTCGTGCCACAGCCCCTGCACCACCGCCTCGCTGAACGCGGTGTAGACCACCACCAGCACCGAGCCGCGGTCGGTCAGGCTCAGCAGCCCCCTGTTGCGCCCGGCCCAGCCGCCGAGGACGGGCTGCAGCAGCTGGCCCGCCACGAACGGCAGCAGCAGCTGCAGCACGATGTCGAGCACGCCCTGGCCGGACACGCCGCCGCCATGCGTCCGGCCGGCCAACACCAGCGCGGTCAGCACCGGCGTCACCGCGATGCCCAGCAGGTTGGACGCGGTCGCCGAGCATACCGCCGCCGGCACGTTGCCGCCGCCGATCGAAGTAAAGGCGATGGAGGACTGCACGGTGGACGGCAGCAGGCAGGTGAACAGCACGCCGAACCACAAAGTCGGCGTCAGCAGGCCGGGCCACAGCGCGTGCAGCCCCAGCCCGAGTATGGGGAACAGGGCGAAGGTGCAGAGAAGGATCGTCAGGTGCAGCCGCCAATGGCCGAGCCCGGCCAGCATCGCCGATCGCGACAGCCGCGCGCCCTGCATGAAGAACATCACGGCGATCACCGCGACCGTCAGGTCGCGGAACAGCGGCACCGCGGCGCCGTGTGCCGGCAGGAAGGAGGCGAGCAGCACGGTGGCCACCAGCGCCAACAGGAACGGGTCGGGTCTGGGCATCGGTTCCTGGGTTCCCGAGGGCGGAGGCGGCGCGAATTGCCAGCGTGCGGAGGCTGCGCCACCTTATCCGCCGCATGACCCATCCTCCACTGCCGGCACTCGGTGCCCTGTTCCTGTTCTGCTGCGTGTCGGCCGGCGTTCGCGCCGCGGACCTGTCGCTGCCCGGCTGCGCGGCCGTGCACAGCGCCGCCCTGCGCGAGGGCGGCGGCCCGCACGGGACC
>CAXTOD010000292.1:0-3730 GCA_964245705.1 uncultured Acetobacteraceae bacterium | reverse complement strand
CGGTTACGGATACTGATCAGCCGGACAGG
This sequence comes from uncultured Acetobacteraceae bacterium, assembly GCA_964245705.1. Taxonomy (GTDB): domain Bacteria; phylum Pseudomonadota; class Alphaproteobacteria; order Acetobacterales; family Acetobacteraceae; genus Lichenicola. The sequence continues at coordinate 3,701 of CAXTOD010000292.1, read as the reverse complement.
CGAGTGAAGCCGCCGGCGGCCGAGGCGAAGTAGCCGTCCACCGCCTGCGCCATCGCGCTCGCCACCACCGTGCGATGCGCCGACTGGCGCAGCGCCGCCTCGTCCAGCCGGTTGGACATGAAGCCCATCTCGATCAGCACGCTCGGGATGTCGGCCGCCTTCAGCACCACGAAGGCGGCGTGACGGGACGGGTTGCTGAGCAGGGCCACCCTTGGCCGGAACGCGGCCACCACGTGGCCTGCCATGTGCGCCGAGCCGGCCCTGGTTTCCTCGCGCACCAGGCTGACCAGGATCCGCTGCACGGCAGGCGTGGTGCCGTGGAACGACGGCCCGGCATAGCGATCGGCGCTGTTCTCGGTGTGCGCCAGCGCCGCGGTCTGCGCGTCCGAGGCGCCGTCCGACAGGGTGTAGACGCTGGCGCCGCGCACGGCGGGATCGTGCAGCGCGTCGGCATGCACCGACACGAACAGCGCCGCCTGCCTGCCCTCGGCGATGCCGACCCGGTCCTCCAGCGGGATGAAAACGTCGCGCCCGCGCGTCAGCTCGACCCGGTAGCGGCCGGAAGCGAGCAGCTGGCGCTGCAGTTCGCCGGCCGCCGCCTCCGCCACGTGCTTCTCGAACGTGCCGGACACCCCGATGGCGCCCGGGTCCTTGCCGCCGTGGCCGGGATCGAGCATCACCAGCGGCCGCTCGGGCGCCGCGCGGCCGACAACCGCCGGCGCCGCGAGGCGACGGCGCGGATGCGCGGCCTGCGCCAGCATCGGCACGACCGAGCCGGCTGCCGCGGCCAGGACGGCACGCCGCGTCGGCGCCGCCGTTTCCGGCTGCGGCCCGCATCCGGACCCGTTTCCCGTCCCCGCCGCAGCCATGGTTCCGTTCCCGCCTGCCCGTGACGAGGCTAGCACGACCCGCGAGGCCGATGCAGTCCCGGATCGGAACCTGCCCGGGATCGCCGTCCGGACGACGGCTGCGCATCGCGCTGCTTGCGGAACCGCCGGATCTTCGTCATGCTCGGCAACGTGGAACGGATGCTTCCGCAGCCGGTCGCTGCCTTGCAGGCAGGACCAGCGCGGCTGGGTCCGTCCGGCATGTTGCCTTCCGCATGACGGCGCGCACGCCGATGGGCCGGATGTTCAATCCGCCCGGACCGGCCGGCACCAGAACGCTCCCGCACCTGCCGTGCCCGCGGATCGGCCCTTGCGTCGCCCGGTGCCACGTACCGCCCGAACGGGGCGTGCCGGTTCCCGCCGCGCACGTCCTGCCGTTGAACGCCTAAGGACCCGATGACAGCCACCACCCCCCACAGCGCCGGCAGGACGGGAACGGCCACGCGCCGCTCCGCGTCGGCCGGCACCGGGCCGTGGACGGCAGCAGCGGGCATCCCCCCCATCGCCGCGCGCGCGACGCCCTGCCTGCCCTCCGCCTCCGGGCGCGGGTTCCGTCCGGTCCCGGCCGGCGGCAGGAGCGGTGCCCCGGCCCACCGGAGTCCACCCCACCATGACCAAGCGCATGCTGATCGACACGACCCACGCGGAAGAAACCCGCGTGGTCGTGCTGGACGGTAACAGGCTCGACGACTACGACGTCGAGACGTCGTCCAAGAAGCAGATCAAGGGCAACATCTACCTCGCCAAGATCGTCCGCATCGAGCCCAGCCTGCAGGCGGCATTCGTCGAGTACGGCGGCAACCGGCACGGCTTCCTCGCCTTCAGCGAGATCCATCCCGACTACTACCAGATCCCGGTCGCCGATCGTGAACGCCTCCTGGCACTGCAGGAAGAGGAAGCCCGCGCCGAGGACGCGCGCGCCGAGCGCGAGGACGAGGGCCGCGAGGAGGAAGGGCGCGACGAGGCAGGGGAGGAGGTCGCACGGGACGGCGACGAGGACGGAAGTGCGGGCATCGAGCTCCAGGCCCGGCGGGATGCCGAGGGCCCGGCTCCCGAGGCGGCGCCCAATGCGGCGCCCGAAACGGCCGACGCCGCGCCCGACGAGCCGCGGGACGAGCAGTATGCCGGGCGCGTCGAGACCGGCCTCGGCTCTGACGACTCCGGTGCGCCCGATGCCGATCCCGAGCCGCAGCACGACCGGCCGGTCACCGAGATGCCGCTCGAGATCGAGGCGGACACGATCGAGGGCGACGTCGTCGCCAGCGATGCGGTCGAGGCCGACCTGCCTCCCGGGGAGCAGCTCGACGACCGGCCCGACGAGCCGGCACCGGAAATCGTTGGCGGCGGCGAGAACGCCGAGGACGGCCAGGCGCAGCGCCGCACCGCCCGGTTCCTGCGCCAGTACAAGATCCAGGAGGTGATGCGCCGCCGCCAGATCATCCTGGTCCAGGTCGTCAAGGAGGAGCGCGGCAACAAGGGTGCCGCGCTGACCACCTACATCTCGCTCGCCGGCCGCTTCTGCGTGCTGATGCCGAACTCGCTGCGCGGCGGCGGGGTGTCGCGCAAGATCACCTCCGCCGCCGACCGCAGGCGCCTGAAGGAGATCACCGCCGAGCTCGAGATCCCGCGCGGCATGGGCATGATCGTGCGCACCGCCGGCGCGCAGCGCCCGCGCCCGGAGATACGGCGCGACTGCGAGTACCTCCTGCGCACCTGGGACGACATACGCGAGACCACGCTCGCCTCCATCGCGCCCTGCCTGGTGTACGAGGAGGCGAGCCTGATCAAGCGCGCCATCCGCGACGTGTACACCCGCGACGTCGAAGAGATCGTGGTCGACGGCGAGCCCGGCTGGCGCGCGGCGCGCGAGTTCATGCGCACCCTGATGCCGGCCAACGCGGGCAAGGTGAGCCTGTGGCGTGACCCGGCGCAGACGCTGTTCTCGGCCTATGCGGTCGAGCACCACCTCGACGCCATGCTGCTGCCCACCGTGCAGCTCCGCTCCGGCGGCTACCTGGTGATCAACCAGACCGAGGCGCTGGTCGCGATCGACGTCAACTCCGGCCGCTCCACCCGCGAGCGCGGCATCGAGGAGACCGCGTTCCGCACCAACCTGGAGGCGGCCGACGAGGTCGCCCGGCAGCTGCGCCTGCGCGACCTGGCCGGCCTGATCGTGATCGACTTCATCGACATGGAGGTCCGGCGCAACAACGCCACCGTGGAGCGGCGCCTCAAGGACGCGTTGCGCAACGACCGCGCGCGGATCCAGGTCGGCACCATCAGCCATTTCGGCCTGCTGGAGATGTCGCGGCAGCGGCTGCGCCCGTCGCTGGCGGAAAGCAGCTTCGTGTCCTGCCCGCATTGCGGCGGCTCCGGCTTCATGCGCGGCACCGAAAGCTCCGCCCTCCACGTGCTCCGCGCGATCGAGGAGGAGGCCGGGCGTCGCAAGGCGGCCGAGATCCTGGTCCACGCCGCCAGCTCGGTGGCGCTCTACGTGCTCAACAACAAGCGCAGCTGGCTGGGGGAGATCGAGGCCCGCCACCGCGTCACCGTGCACCTGGCGGCCGACGACAGCCTGGTGCCGCCGGCGCTGCGGATCGACCGGGTGCGCCCCTGGGTGGCAGCGCCGGAGCCGGCCGAGCCCGCACCCGCACCTGGTCCCGCACCCGCGACGACGCGCATCCCGATCCGGTCCCGGCCTCCCGAGGCCGCATCGCCGGACGAGGAAGGCGACGACCAGCCCGACATCCTCGACGCACCGGTCGCTGCGGGCGGCGTCGGCGGCGAGGTCGAGGGCGACGAGGCCGGCCGCAG
>CAXTOD010000291.1:0-3733 GCA_964245705.1 uncultured Acetobacteraceae bacterium | reverse complement strand
GGGGCAGCCGGTGACGACCGCGCCGCCGCCGCCGGCCGCGTCCGGGCTGCAGACCGGGTTCGGGCGCAGCGAAAGCGCGCGGATCGAGAGCCACATCGCCCACCTGCACGCGAGCCTCCGGATCACCGCGGCACAGGAGGCGCTGTGGCAGGGCTTCGCGGGCGCGCTGCGCGACACGGTGGTGCGGATGGACGCGGCCTATGCGGGCCGGCAGCGCGACCACGCCACCGCCGACGCGGTGCGCGACATCCAGGCCTACGGGGCGATCGAGGAGGCCAACGCCCGCAACGTCCAGCTGCTGCTGCCGCCGTTCCGGGCGCTCTACGGCAGCTTCTCGCCGGAACAGAAGCGGACCGCCGACGCCACCTTCCGCCGCTACACCGACAAGGCGGTGCGGCGGCCCGACTGAGGCGGCCGGGCGGCCGGCGCGGTCGTTGCGGGACGTCCCCCGCTTCGCTATACGCCCTGCACCGCGCCCCGGTCGGCATCGGCGGCAGCCTCGAAGGACCCTGGAACCATGAAGCCCGGCATTCATCCGCAGTACCACACCATCAACGTCGTCATGACCGACGGGACCCAGTTCACCACCCGGTCCTGCTACGGCAAGGAAGGCGACACGCTGCGTCTCGACGTGGATCCGAAGTCGCATCCGGCCTGGACCGGGGTGCAGCGCATGATGGACACCGGCGGCCAGGTGGCCAAGTTCAACAAGAAGTTCGCCGGGCTGGGCGTCCGCAGCAAGGGCTGATCTTCCCCTCCATCGAGGTCGATTTTTTCCGTGGTGCCGCCCTTGATGCAGGGGCGGCACTTTCCATTTCTGATCCCGTCTGAGGCGCCCTGATGGGGCCTCGGACGAACCGACGGACCGGCTCCGCCCTCGCGGGGAGCCATCGAACCTTGCTTCTTCAGGAGGTTTTGCCATGACCTACGATTTCGCGCCCTTGTTCCGCACCGCCATCGGCTTCGACCGCCTCGCGCGCCTGGTCGACACCGCGGCCCAGACGGCGAGCGCGCCGTCCTACCCGCCCTACAACATCGAGAAGACCGCCGAGGACAGCTACGTGCTGACCATGGCCGTCGCCGGCTTCGGCCCGAACGACATCGAGCTGACCGTGCAGGACAACACCCTGCTGGTGGCCGGCCGCGTCGAGGGCGAGCAGGACGGCAGCCAGCTGCTGTACCGCGGCATCGCCGCCCGGGCGTTCGAGCGCCGGTTCGCACTTGCCGACCACATCCAGGTCGAGGGTGCGGACCTCAACAACGGCCTGCTCCGCATCACGGTGAAGCGGGTGGTGCCGGAAGCGCTGAAGCCCCGCCGGATCGCCATTGGCGCCACGCCGGCGACGCTGGCTGGTCCCGCCAACGACGGCACCGGGACGGTCGACACCAAGGCCGCCTGAACCGGTCTCGGATGCATGACGGGAGGGGGCCGGGCGACCGGCCCCCTTTTCTTGTTGTCGGCGACGGTTCGCCTTGACCCCGTCCGGGGGTGCAGCCCATATCCGCGCCATGTCGTGCCCGACGGGGCATCATCCACATGCAGGACCGATCCGCTCCAGACCGGCGCCAGGCCGGTCTGCGTGGCGCAGCCAACAGGACAGTTCGATGACGTTGCCGCTGATGCCCAAGGCCACCGCCGTGTGGCTGATCGAGAAGACCGCGCTGACCTTCACCCAGGTCGCCGAGTTCTGCGGCATGCATCCGCTGGAGGTGCAGGCGATCGCCGACGGCGAGGTGGCCCAGGGCATCGTCGGCTACGATCCGGTCGCCAACCACCAGGTCACGGCCGACGACATCGCGCGGGCGGAGAAGAACCCCGACGCGCGGCTGACGGTTCTGTCGGAGAAGAACCCGGTGGCCCGCCGCTCCAAGGGCGCGCGCTACACGCCGGTGGCGAAGCGCAACGACCGCCCGGACGCGATCGCCTTCGTGCTGCGCAACTACCCGCAGCTGAGCGAGATGCAGGTGATCAAGCTGCTCGGCACCACCAAGGAGACCATCGCCAAGGTGCGCGACCGGCAGCACTGGAACAGCGCCAACATCAAGCCGCGCGACCCGGTGATCCTGGGGCTGTGCAGCCAGACCGACCTGAACGCGATGGTGGCCGCCGCCAACGAGCGGCTGGTCCGGGACGGACAGCACGTGCCGGTGCCGCCGCCCGCACCTGCGGACGAGGAGGCGGCCTGAGGCCGCTCCCCTTCCGGGATTGCGGAGAGCTGGGCTAGGTCTGTCCGCGCAGCCGTTCCAGCTCCTCCTTGACCCGGAGCTTCTCGAGCTTGAGCCGGTTCAGCATGCCCTGGTCGGGAGCGGGTCGGGTGTCCTCGTCGAAGATGCGCGTGTCCAGCGCGGCGTGGCGGGTCCTCAGGCTCTCGATCCGTGACTGCAGGCTCATGATGCCTCCGGTTCGTGGGGTTGAACCTGCCGAGGCTAGACCCGCGCCCGCGGGCGATGCCACCGCAAAATGCCGCCGACGCTTCACCTCATCGAGTGGAGGGGCGGGACGCCGCGTGCTATGCGGTGGTCCATGCTGATCGACCGAGACACCGTGCTGCGCCGGCTGCACGAGCTGCGCAGCGAGCACCGCGACCTCGACACCGTGATCGGCCGGCTGGCCCCGCAGCCGATCGACCAGCTGCAGATCCAGCGGCTGAAGAAGCGCAAGCTGCTGCTGAAGGACGAGATCGCCTGGCTGGAATCCCGGCTGATCCCGGACAGCATCGCCTGAGGAGCCCACCATGAGCGAAACCGAGTTCGGCCTCGACCCGGCGATCGACCGGCCGGACGATGCCGGCAGCCCGGTGGTGGGCCTGATCATGGGCAGCCAATCCGACTGGGCCACGCTGAGCCACGCGGCGGCGCAACTGGACACTCTGGGCATCCCGTTCGAGGCCCGCATCATCTCGGCGCACCGCACCCCGGACCGGCTGGCGGCCTATGCGCGCGAGGCGGCGGACAGGGGGTTGCGCGTGGTGATCGCCGGCGCCGGCGGGGCGGCGCACCTGCCCGGCATGTGCTCCGCCTGGACCCTGCTTCCGGTGCTGGGCGTGCCGATCGAGAGCCACGCCCTGAACGGCATCGACAGCCTGCTGTCGATCGTGCAGATGCCGGCCGGCGTGCCGGTGGGAACGCTGGCGGTCGGGCGAGCCGGCGCGGTCAACGCGGCGCTGCTGGCGGCCGCCATCCTGTCCCTCGACGACGCGGCGCTGAAGGCGCGGCTGGAAGCGTGGCGGTCGCTGCAGACCGCGGCGGTGCCGGAGGTTCCGGTGTCGGACGCGCCGTCGCCGTGACGGCGGAGGCCCCGGCGCAGCCTTCAACGCAGACCTCGGCGCAGCCTTTGGCGCAGACCCTGGCGCAGCCTTCGGCACGGCCCCTGGCGCCGGGCGCCGTGATCGGCATCGTCGGCGGCGGGCAGCTCGGGCGCATGTCGGCGATGGCGGCTGCCCGGCTCGGGTACCGCACCAACGTGCTGACCGACGAGGCGGACGGGCCGGCGGCGCAGGTCGCCACCGCGGTGACGCTGGGCGCGCATTCCGATCCCGACGCGCTGCGCCGCTTCGCGGACGCGGTGGACGTGGTGACGTTCGAGTTCGAGAACGTCAGCGCCGACGGCCTCGACCTGCTGGCTTCGATCCGGCCGGTGCATCCCTCGCCGGCCGTGCTGCGAATCAGCCAGGACCGTGCGGTGGAGAAGACGTTCCTGAACGACTCGGGGGTGGCGACCGCGCCGTGGGTG
>CAXTOD010000290.1:0-3735 GCA_964245705.1 uncultured Acetobacteraceae bacterium | reverse complement strand
GCACCGGGCCGCGCCGGCCGGACGCCGTCGGGCTCGGCCCGGTGCCGGCGCTGCGCTCGCCGCTGGACGCCACCGGCCAGAGCAGGGGAAGCGCGTTCCGGCGCGGCCGGCTGGTGCACCGGCTGCTGCAGCACCTGCACGAGGTTCCGCCGGAGCGGCGCGACGCGGCGAGCCTGCGGTTCCTTCAGGCCGGGCCGGACGGGCTGCCGGCAGACGAGGCGGAGCGGGTCGCCGGCCAGCTCCGCGTGCTGCTGGCGCATTCCGACCTCCGGCCCCTGTTCGCCCCGGACGCGCTGGTCGAGCAGCCGGTCGTGGGCGTGGTGGAGGGCGTGGTGGTGTCCGGGCAGATGGACCGGCTGCGTGTGCTGCCGGACCGGGTGCTGCTGTGCGACTTCAAGACCAACCGGCGCACGCCGGCGACGCCGGAGCAGGTGCCGGTGTCCTACCTGCGCCAGATGGCGGCGTACCGGGCGCTGCTGGCGTCGCTGTATCCCGGCCGGCCGATCCGCTGCACCCTGGTCTGGACCGAGGACGCGTCCGTCATGCCGCTGGAGGAGGAGCTGCTGCTGCTTCATGCTCCGGGCACATACCGGACCGCAGGGCATCACGGGCCGGGGGCGGCGGGCGCTGCTTGACCGGCCGCGCCGCGCCGCCCATCTCATCGGGCACCACGCCAGGAGATCCTTGTCCATGAGCCAGAACACGGTTGCCGTCACCGATGACAGCTTCGATGCCGACGTGCTGAAGGCGAAGGGGGCGGTGCTGGTCGACTTCTGGGCGACCTGGTGCGCGCCGTGCAAGATGATCGCGCCGGCGCTCGAGGAGATCGGCGCCGAGTTCAAGGACCAGCTCACCGTGGCCAAGGTCGACATCGACCAGAACCCGATGACCCCGAACACCTATGCCGTGCGCGGCGTGCCGACCATGATCCTGTTCAAGGACGGCAAGCCGGTCGCGACCAAGGTCGGCGCACTGCCCAAGAGCCAGCTCAAGGACTGGGTCCGGCAAAGCCTGGACGCCTGAGCGGAACTCCTACCAGAAGCGCTTCATCGCCTTGAACCGGTGCCAGGAGTCGGGCAGCGCGTGCAGCGCCGCCTGCTTCCGGTCTTCCGACCAGCGCTCCACCACCTGCCGCCCCGGCCCGTCCGGCAGCCGGTGCACGAGCTCCACCGCCGCGATCGCGTCGTTCAGCTGGCCCATGTCGTCCTGCAGGGCGCCCAGCGCCTTGCGGTAGGGCTTGACCACCTTGTCCTCGTACAGGGTGTCCAGCATCCCGATGCCGTAGCGCAGCGCCTTCAAGGCCTTGCGCAGGTCGTGGCGCTCCTCGTCGTCCTGCTTCGCCAGCTGGCGGCCGCGCCGGCGGACGCGGTGCGCCAGCCGGTCGAGCAGGGCCGGCGCTTCTTGTGCCAGCCGCCGCTCCGCGTCCTCCTCCGGAAAGAACGCGACCGCAAGACCGCCCCAGCTTCGCAGGTCGGCCAGCACCGCGTCGGTCAGCGGCGCATGCAGCACCGCGCGCAGCGCGTCGTGCGCGGCATCCCGCGCCCGGGACGCCGGATCGAGAAGGGCGTCCAGCGCCTGCGGCCCCAGCTCCCGGATCGCCGGCACCGTTTCCTGCGCGAACACGTCCCAGTCGCGTGCCGCTCCGAGCGCCCGGCCCAGCCGCCGCAGCGCGTCGTCGAACCCGTCCGCGGCCACCGGCTCGAGATGCCGCCGCAGCAGCCTGAGCGTCGAGCGCAGCCGGCGCAGCGCCACCCGACTCTGATGGATCGCCTCCATCTCGCCGCGCCGTGCCGCCGGCAGGTGGGCGGCCAGGTGATCCAGCCCTTCGTCCAGCATCAGGCGCAGCCCGTCGCCCATCGTATCGTCGGCGGAAAGCGGCGGCGGCATGGCGTGTCGCATCGTGTTCCCTGGGCGGTGACCGGCGCGTGCGGCCGGATCACGGGGCGGCGAGGTCGTTGAACCCGGCGGACGCGTGCCCCGTTCCCCCGACGGTCGACACGAACCCACAGGAGACGATGATGACCAGCAAGAGCGACACCGGCCACAAGTCCGAGTCGGGCAAGAAGGGCGTGTCCCAGGAAACCGTCGCCAGCGGCAAGGACAAGGACCCGAACAACTTCGCCAACGACAAGGAGCGCGCGTCCGCGGCCGGCAAGAAGGGCGGCCGCACCAGCCACTGAACCGCCTATCCGACGGCGTCGTGCCAGTGGGCAGGCACGATGCCGTTCCGGTGTAGCAGATCGGGCAGATCCGGGTCGCACAGGGCCGCAAGCTCCGCCTCGTGCTCGTATTCCGGCATCAGCCGGTCCAGCACGCCGTCACGACCGGCGGCCGGGTGGAAGTAGAGCTCGGAGAACCCGTCCGGCAGTCGCGCTACCAGGTGGCCTACCCTGTCGGTGGTCATGTGGCCGCTCCATGCCAGACCGAAGCAGTGGTCGTTGACGGCGAGGCCCGCCCGCCGGGCCTGCCGCCGCAACAGCAGGGTCCAGAACCGCAACGCCCGCGCGCCCGCAGTTTCCGGCGTGCCGAGCGGTTCCGGCGGCTCGGCCGGGATCCGCACCGCCCGCAGCCCATAACGCGACCCGATCCGCACCAGCATCCGGCCGACCGTCGGGTGAAGGTGCATGTGCTTGTGCGCGTTGGCGTGGTCGAGCGGCAGCCTGGTTGCGGCGAACGCGGCGAACTGCGCCTCGACCTCGCGGGCGAGCTGCCGGCGCACCCCGGGATGGAAGGCATAGCGCAGGCCGAGGCGCAGCTGGTCGGACGGGAACAGGCCGGTGCCGTCGAGCAGGGCCGGGATCTCCGCCGGCGGCAGCACGGCCGGCCCCTCGATCGTCACCAGGTGCAGCCCGACCCGGAGCCCCGGCAGGCGCCGGGCCCGGGCGACCGCGTCGCCAGCCGCCTGGCCTGCGACCATCAGGCTGGCGGTGGACAGCATCCCGTCGCGGTGCGCCCGCTCGATCCCCTCGTTGACGGCGAGCGACAGGCCGAAATCGTCGGCCGAGAACAGCACGCGCTTCATGCCCTGCCGGGAGCGCGTATCCCTCCGGGCGACGTGGTCAGGCGGCGTGACGATCGCGCAGGAACTGGAAGAACTCCACCCCTTCCCGCAGGCGGCGCTTCATCATCTGCGGGGAGCGCACCATCTCGCCGACGATGGAGGCGATCTTCGGCGCCCGGAAGTAGAACTTGCGGTAGAACACCTCCACGCTGTCGAAGATCTCGGTGTGGCTCAGGTGCGGGTAGTGCAGCGGCGCGATCTGCACCCCGTTCTCGTCGATCAGCTCGGCATTGGCGGCGTCCAGCCAGCCGTTCTCGGTCGCCTGCTTGTGCAGGAAGGTGCCGGGATAGGGGGCTGCCAGAGAGACCTGCATGGTGTGCGGGTTCACCTCCTTGGCGAAGGCGATGGTCTCCTGGATGGTCTCCCTGGTCTCGCCCGGCAGGCCCAGGATGAAGGTGCCGTGGATCTTGATGCCGAGCTCGTGGCAGTCCCTGGTGAACTGCTTGGCGACCTCGATCCGCATGCCCTTCTTGATGTTGTGCAGGATCTGCTGGTTGCCGCTCTCGTAGCCGACCAGCAGCAGGCGCAGCCCGTTGTCCTTGAGCACCTTGAGCGTGGCGCGCGGCACGTTCGCCTTGGCGTTGCAGCTCCAGGTGACGCCGAGGCCGCCCAGTTCCTTCGCGATCGCCTCGGCGCGCGGCAGGTCGTCGGTGAAGGTGTCGTCGTCGAAGAAG
>CAXTOD010000289.1:0-3741 GCA_964245705.1 uncultured Acetobacteraceae bacterium | reverse complement strand
CGCGGCGCGCGCGGTGTGGAAACCCTCGGGCAGCGGGCCGCCGATCCAGCGCTCAAAGGTCCAGCTGTCGGCGAGCTCCGTCACCGCGTCGGCGCCGGACACCGGCAACCCGTCGCGGCCGAGCAGCACGCTGACCTGGTCGGACACGAAGCGCACGTCGATCGCGGCGCGCCAGATGCCGTTCTCCTGCACCAGGGTAGCGTCGGTGATCTGCACCTGCGGCACCGCGCGGACCTCGGCCCGCTGGGTCTCGCCCGCTTCCTCCCGGGCGACGATCGCGGACTCGAACGCCACGTAGGCATCGGCGGTCAGCGCGCCACGCAGCACCGCGCGGTTGCCCTCGGCAAAGGCCGACACGATGCGCCGGAACGCCGCCTCCGCCTGCACGAGGAACTGCGCCGGGTCGAAGCCGCGCTCGCGCTCGCGGATGCGGGCCAGCGTCACTCCGACCGCTCCGGCGGGATCGGGCAGCTTGCGCTCCGCGGGCGCCGGTGCGGGCTCGGCCCGTGCCTCGATGATCGGCCCCGGCGCCCGCAGGCCGACCGGAGGTGCTGCCGGACGCTCGAGGCCGGTGCGCTTGCCCAGGATGCTGCGCAGGCGAAGCACCAGGAAGGCGGCGAACAGGCCCAACAGGACGAGGTCGACCGGGTAGTTGCCGGCGAGGAAATGCATCGAGGATCTCGATCGTCTTGGGAGAACGGGAGCCCGGTCGCGAGCAGGGGCTAGGCAGAGATAGGGGCGCCCAGGCCGGTAGGCAATCGGGCGGCGATTGCCGGGTGGCCCGGGTGGGCGTATCGGCTGGATGATGATCGTGTTGCGGCATTGCCAAAGCGAGTTCAACCTCCACTTCAGCCGCACCCGCTGCGACCCGGGCCTGATCGATCCCGGCCTGACGGTGGAAGGCCTTGCGCAAGCGGAGGCGGCGGCAGACGCGGTGTGCCGTGCCGGACGGATCAGCCGCATCCTGGCCTCGCCCTATCGCCGGGCGCTGCAGACCGCGGCTCCGGTCGCCGCCCGCCTGGGGCTCGGGGTGACGATCACCAGCCTGGTGCGCGAGCGCTACGCGTTCGCCTGCGACATCGGCTCGCCCCGCATGCTGCTGGAGCGCGACTGGCCGGCGATCGACTTTTCCGCGCTCGACGGCGACTGGTGGCATGACGGCGCGGCCGGCCCGGACGGCAGGCCGGCGATCGAGAGCGAGAACAGCGTGATCGGCCGCGCCGGGCGGTTCCGCGACCTCATGGCGCGTGCGCCGGACCAGGCGGAAACCCTGGTCGTGTCGCATTGGGGCTTCCTGCTGGCGTTCAGCGGCCACAGCCTGGAGAACGGGTGCTGGTTGCGCGTCGATCCGACCCTGCCGCCGCCGGGCCCAATCGTGTGGCGACACGGCGCCGCCGCCGCGACCTGACGGCGGCCGATCCGCCTGCTGCTTCCTGGCGTCGCACCCTCCGGCGTGGTAGCGGCGGCCAGGATCCGAACCAGGAGATTTTCGATGTCCGACGCCACCCCCGCCCAGCCGGGTCCGCCGGCGCTGCCGCTGACCATGAACCTGCAGTACACCAAGGACCTGTCGTTCGAGGTGCCGTCGGGCGCGGAAATCTTCGCCACCCTGCGCGCCAACCCGCAGATCTCGGTGAACATCGACGTGCAGGCGAACCGGCTGCAGCAGGAGCAGAACGTGTTCGAGGTGGTGCTGTCGGTGAAGGCGGACGCCACCGAGCCCGCCGGCGAGGCCGGCAGCGCCGCGTCGGCGTCCAGCGGGCGCACGGTGTTCATCGTCGAGCTCGCCTATGCCGCTGTGGTGACGCTGGGCGACACGCCGGAAACCATGTTCGAGCCGCTGCTGCTGGTCGAAGTGCCGCGTCTGATCTTCCCGTATGCGCGCAACATCGTCAGCGAGGTCACGCGCGACGGCGGGTTCCCGCCGGTGGTGCTGCAGCCGATCGACTTCGTGGCGCTGTGGCAGGCCAAGCGGGCACAGCTCGCGGCGGCGATGAACCAGCCGGCCGGACACGCCTGACCCGGCTCAACCCTCGTCCAGCAGGGCCAGCAGCGCCGCGGCGTTCGGCGCCGCGGCGGCGGTGACGCTGCGCCAGGACAGGCGTCGCAGCGGTTCGGCGGCATGCGGGCTGATGGCGACGGCGCGCACGCTTCCGAGCGCGCCGTGCAGGCTGGGTGGCAGCACGCGGACGAAGACGGCGGCGGTGTCCGCGGAGAAGAACAGCGCCGAGCCGAGCCCTCCGTTTCCCAGCGCGTCAAGGGCCGGGTCCGGCAGCCGCCACGCCGGCCGCGCCGCGTAGACGCAGCGGCGCAGGGTGCGCAGCCCGGCGCGGCGCAGCCCGGCGGCCAGCTCGCGCCCCTGCCCTTGCCCGCACGCCAGGAGCAGCGGGCCTGCCCGGGGATCTAATCGGGCCGCGGCGATACCTGCCAGCCGTGCGGCATCGCCGGAAGCGCTGTCGACCCGCTCGAACCCGGCGGCGCGGGCGCGTGCCGCGGTGGCATCGCCGACGGCAAGCACCGGCCGGCCGCACAGACCCGGCGCCAGTGCTGCCAGGGGTGCCGCGGCCTGGCCGCTGGTGAGCAGGACGGCCTGCACCTGCTCCGGTACGGCCGGACGCAACGGCCGGATCGACAGCAGGGGAGCCGGCACCGGCGCGAAGCCCATTTCAGCGAGGGTCGCGAGGGTTTCGGACAGGCCGGGTTCCGGCCTGGTAACCAGGACGCCGCGCCGGCGGCTCACTCGAACAGGTTGGGCGGGCTGTCGGCGCGCAAGGAGGCGCCGAGCTCGCGTCCGAGGCGTTCGGCGTCGGCGGGAAGCCCCTCGACGCTGCGCTTGAGCAGGAACGAGCCGTCGGCGCGCGCCACCAGCCCGGTGAGCTGCAGAAGCGGGCCGCCCGATGCTCCGCGATGGAGGCGGGCATAGCCGCCGATTGGGGTGCGGCAGGAGCCGTCCAGCTCGGCCAGCAGGCCGCGCTCGGCGGTGGACACGGCGCGGGCCTCGTCGTCCTCGATCGCGGACAGCAGCTCCCGCAGCTCGACGTCGGCTTCCCGCACGGTGACCCCGACGATCCCCTGCCCGGCCGACGGCACCATCACCTCCGGCTCCAGCACCAGGTCGGCGCGGTCTTCCATGCCCAGCCGGCGCAGCCCGGCGAGCGCCAGCAGGCTGGCGTCGCACGTGCGCTGCGACAGCTTGTCGAGCCGCGTCTGCACGTTGCCGCGGATCATCACCGTGCGCAGGTCGGGCCGCGCGTGCAGAAGCTGCGCCTGGCGCCGGACCGAGGCGGTGCCGATCACGGCGCCCTGCGGCAGCACCGAGTAGGGATCGGCGGGATCGGCACCGGGCAGGTCGGGACGAAGCACCAGCACGTCGCGCGCGTCCTCGCGCTTGAGGGTGCAGGCCAGCACCAGGCCGGGCGGCAGCGTGGTTTCCAGGTCCTTCAGGCTGTGCACGGCGAAGTCGATGCGGCGGTCCGACAGCGCCTCGTGGATCTCCTTGGCGAACAGCCCCTTGCCGCCGATTTCCGACAGCAGGCGGTTCTGCACGATGTCGCCGGTGGTGTTGATCCGGTGCTCCTGGAACGCCTCCATGTCGCGCAGCACCGGGCAGAACCGGGTCAGCACCGTCAGAAAAGCGCGGGTCTGCACCAACGCCAGCGGCGAGCCGCGCGTGCCGACGCGCAGCGGGAGGGTCGGGCGGTGGCTGCCGGACCTGGTCCCCGGCCGGCCCTGCGCCTGGCG
>CAXTOD010000288.1:0-3760 GCA_964245705.1 uncultured Acetobacteraceae bacterium | reverse complement strand
ACGCCGGACCGCCCGGGGAGGCGCCGGAGGACCCGGCCTTTGCCGCCTTCCTGCAGGGAGCCGCCGTGCCGCCGCCGCCCGGCGGGGTGTCGCGGGACCGCTCGACCGCCATCCTGCATGCGCTCGGCGGCGCGTTCCGGGCGGTGGTGCACGGGTTGCGCCAGATCATGATCGCGCGGGCCTCGATCAAGGGCGAGTTCCGCATCGAGCAGACCACCATACGCGCCGCCGGCAACAACCCGCTGAAGTTCTCGGCCGACGACGACGACGCGCTGGCCGCCCTGCTCAACCTCGGCCGGCGCAGCGACGTGACGCCGCAGGCGGCGATCGCCGACGCGCTGGGCGATATGCGCCTGCACGAGGTGGCGATGATGGCGGCGATGCAGGACGCGGTGCGCGAGCTGCTGGCCCGGCTGGAGCCGCGCCGGCTGCTGGACGCGGCGGGGAACAGCCCGGCCGACGTGATCCCGGGCTGGCGCCGGGCGCGCGCGTGGCTCGGCTTCGAGACGCTGCACCGGCAGGTGGTGGACGCGCTGTCCGACGACTTCGACAGCGTGTTCGGCAAGGCGTTCGCCCGCGCCTACGAGCGTGCCATGGCGGACGCGCAGCGCGGGCAGGGGGAGCAGGAGGAGTGACGCCGGAGGTCGCAAGCGGGCGTCGCTTTCGCGGGGCCGAGGCCTTATCGTGACCGGAACGAGTTCGATCGGCGTCGCGGCGGCTTCCGGCCGCGGCCCGGCAGGAGAGAAGCGTTGAGCTGGACCAACCGCGTCGCTTGGCAGGAAGGCATGTTCCTGCGCGCGCAGCACTTCCAGCAGCAGGACCGCTGGGTCGAGACCCAGCTGCGTCAGAGCATCGCCCACCTGCGCACCCATCCCTGGGGGGTGAGCGCGCTCGCCGTCAGCCGCGACCTGCTGGGCGCCGGGCGTTTCGCGCTCGACGGCGCGGCGGGGCTGTTCGAGGACGGGACCCCGTTCGCGCTGCCGGGCGAGGCCGACCTGCCGCCGCCGTTCGAGGTGCCGGACACGGCGCGCAACGTGCTGCTGTTCCTGGCCCTGCCGGCGCGGCAGTCCGGGGCGCTGGAGATGGCGACGCCGACCCGCGACGAGGGCCGCTACCGGCCGCGCGCGTTCGAGGCCTACGACACGCAGTCGGCAGCACCCCAGCCGGCCGAGCTGCAGGTGGGCCGGCTGCGCCTGCGCTACATGCTCGAGACAGACGACCGGGAGGGCTACCTGTGCCTTCCCGTGGCGCGGATCACGGAGGTGATGGCGGACCGGCGCGTGGTGCTCGACCCGCGCTGGATCCCGCCGGCGCTGCTGTGCTCTGCGGTGCCGCCGCTGGCCTCGCTGTGCGTGGAGCTGGCCGGGATGCTGAACCAGCGCGGCGAGGCGGTGGCGGCGCGGCTGACCGCGCCCGGCCACAAGAACAGCGCCGAGGTCGCCGACTTCCTGCTGCTGCAGGCGGTGAACGGATGGCAGGTGACGATGTCGCATTATGCCGACGCCGGGAACCTGCATCCGGAGGAGCTGTACCGGGTGCTGCTGCAGATGGCGGGCGAGCTTGCCACCTTCACCGACGCCAGGCGGCGCCCGACTTCCTATCCAGCCTACCGGCACGACGACCTGCAGCGCTCCTTCGCGCCGGTGGTGGCCGACATACGCCGCTCGCTGTCGGCGGTGCTGGAGCAGACGGCGATCATGATCCCGCTGCAGGAGCGCCGGCACGGGGTGCGGGTCGGCGCGATCACCGACCGCTCGCTGCTGGCGCAGGCCAACTTCGTGCTGGCGGTGCAGGCGGAGATGCCGACGGAATCGCTGCGTCGGCTGTTCCCGTCCACCGCCAAGGTGGGCGCGGTCGAGCACATACGCGAGCTGGTCAACGTCGCCCTGCCCGGCATCGCGCTGCGCACCCTGCCGGTGGCGCCGCGGCAGATGCCGTTCTACGCCGGCGCCTCGTATTTCGAGCTCGACCGCAACTCGCCGCACTGGCAGCAGATGCAGGCGTCCGGCGGCTTCGCCGTGCACGTGTCCGGCGACTATCCCGGGCTGACCATCGAGCTCTGGGCGATCCGCGGCTAGGCGGCCCGGTGAGCGACATCGCATGAGCGATCCCTCCATGAGCGGCCGGCCATGAGCGACAACCCGTTCGCCGAGCCGGACGACAACGAGCGCACCATCATCCGCCCGGTGCCGGGTGGCCGTCGCATGGAGCCGCGCGCGCCGGCGTCCGCCCTGGACGCGCCGGTGGACCCGGAGCCGGGCGAGGCGGGGGCCGGGTTCGGCGAGCTGCCGGCCGGGATGGTGTCGCCGGTGGTGTCGGCGGCGGCCGGCTGCCTCAGCCTGCTGGGACGGCTGCGCAACGCCTTCACCGTGCCGGACCCGACCGCGCTGCGCGAGCACGCGGTGCAGGAGCTGCAGCGCTTCGAGCGCACGCTGCGCGCCGCCAACCTGCCGATGGAGCAGCTGCGCCCGGCGCACTACGCGCTCTGCGCCAGCATGGACGACGTGGTGCAGGCGACGCCGTGGGGCAGCCGGGGCGCCTGGGCGGACGCTTCGCTGGTGTCCACCTTCCACCAGGAGGTGCGCTCGGGCGAGCGCTTCTTCGACCTGCTGGCGCAGCTGCGGCAGAACCCGGGCCGGTTCCTGTTCGTGATCGAGCTGATGTACCTGTGCATGTCGCTCGGCATGCAGGGCCGCTACCGTTTGTCGCCGCGGGGACCGGCCGAGCTCGACCGGGTGCGCGAGGAAACCTACGTCCTGATCATGCGCAACCGCGCCGCGATCGAGCGCGGGCTGTCGCCGCACTGGCAGGGGGTGAGCGCGCCGTACCGCCCGCGGCGCTTCGTGCTGCCGGTGTGGGTGGCGGCACTCGCCGGGCTCGGGCTGATCGCGCTGGTGTACGCCTGGGCACTGCTCGGCCTGGCCGGCTCCTCCGACCGGCTGTTCGCGGCCGGCGCCACCCTGCCGCCGCTGCGCATGCCGGCGATCTCGCGCAACATCCCCGTCGTGCCGGTGGCGGTGGTGCCGCCGCCGCCAGGCGCGCGGGCGGCACTCGGCGGCTTCCTGCGGCCGGAGGTGCAGCAGGGGCTGGTGGACGTGGTCGGCACCGACGCGGTGCCGATCGTGCGGGTGCACAGCCGCGGCATGTTCGCGTCGGGAAGTGCCGCGGTGGAGCCGCGCTTCGTCGCCATCCTGCGCCGGATCGCGCTGGCGATGCAGGACCAGCGCGGCACCGTGCAGGTGGTCGGCTACACCGACAACCAGCCGATCCACACCCTGCGGTTCCCGTCCAACTTCCAGCTGTCCGCGGCGCGCGCGCAGGCGGCGGCCGCGGTGATCGCCGCAGCCGCACCGGGGCTGCACGTCGGCTCCGAGGGCCGCGCCGACGCCGATCCGATCGCGTCCAACGCCACGCCCGACGGGCGGGAGCAGAACCGGCGCATCGAGGTGGTGCTGCACCGGGCAGGGGCCGGGCCGTGAGCGGGATCGAGAACCTGCTGGCGATGCTGCTCGGCCGCTGGGCCACCAGCTTCGCCGGGCTCGCCATCGCCAGCACCCTGGTCTGGTATCTCGGGCCGCTGGTGCCGGGGCTGGGGAGCAGGCTGGCACGCATGGTGCTGATCCTGGTGCTGGTCATGCTGTGGGCCGGGATCAACGGCGTGCTGAGCTGGCGACGCCGCCGACGCGACCGCGCCCTGGCCGCGGGCCTGACCGAGGAGGACGCGCCGGCCGGGGTTCGGGCCGCCCAGCCTGGCTCCGCC
>CAXTOD010000287.1:0-3820 GCA_964245705.1 uncultured Acetobacteraceae bacterium | reverse complement strand
GTTCCACAATTCATGCCGATCTGCTCCCTCGGCGCTGCGTCCAGCGGACGCGCAGCTGCGTAACGATTGACACGTCCGGCACCGCAGGCGACGACGCCGGCCCGGACGCACCATAGCTTGCATCCACCCTCGCACACGAGAGATGAACAGGCCGTGAAGCTTCCCTCATCGATGCGCTACATCGCCCACGACGCCGGCGGCGGCGACCCGGACAGCCTGCGCGTCCGGTCCGGCCCGCTGCCGCGGCTGCGCCCGGGCGAGCTGCTGATCCAGGTGCAGGCGGCCGGCATCAACCGGCCCGACGTGATGCAGCGCAAGGGGCTGTACCCGCCGCCGCCGGACGCCAGTCCCGAGCTCGGGCTGGAGGTGGCTGGAGTCGTGGTGGCCATCGCGCCCGACGGCGGGAAGGCGGAACCGCCCAAGCCTGGAGCGGCCGCGCCGATCGCGCCGGGCGACCGGGTCTGCGCGCTGGTCAACGGCGGCGGCTACGCGGAGTACTGCGCGGCGCCGCTCGCCCAGTGCCTGCCCTGGCCCGCGGGCTTCGACGCGATCCAGGCGGCGGCGCTGCCCGAGAACCACTTCACCGTCTGGTCAAACCTGTTCCGCACCGGCCACCTGGCGGCGGGCGAGACCCTGCTGGTGCATGGCGGCACCAGCGGCATCGGCTCCACCGCGGTGCAGCTCGCGCGCTCCTTCGGCGCCCGCGTGCTCGCCACCGTCGGCTCGCCGGAAAAGGCCGCCATCGTCCGCACCCTCGGCGCGGACGCGGCGATCGACTACCGGACCGAGGACTTCGCCGAGCGGGTGCTGGCGCTGACCGGCGGGCGCGGCGTCGACATCGTGCTGGACATCATGGGTGCCTCCTACCTGAAGTCGAACCTGCGCTGCCTGGCCGATCTCGGCCGGCTGGTGCTGGTGGCGGTGCAGGGCGGCGCCGTCGCCGATCGCCTGGACCTGCGCCGCATCATGACCGGCCGACTGACGCTGACCGGCACCACGATGCGTCCCCGCTCCGCCGCCTTCAAGGGCGAGATCGCGGAAGCGCTGCTGCAGAACGTGTGGCCGCTGCTGGAAGGCGGATCGGTGCAGCCGCTGATCCACGCCGTGCTGCCGTTCGAGCAGGCGGCGGACGCCCACCGGCTGATGGAGGGCGGCAGCCATGCCGGCAAGATCGTGCTGGCACTCGATGGGGATCTTGCTTGAAGCTCAACGTGGTGTCGCGCGGCCCGGACGCCGACAGCCCGGCGGCACGGAACGCCCCTCCGATCGTGCTGATCCACGGCCTGTTCGGCCGGGCGCGCAACCTCGGCTACTTCCAGCGCCGCCTGGCCGCGACCAGGCGCACCCTGGCGATCGACCTGCGCAACCACGGCGACAGCCCGCACGGCCAGATGGACTACACCAGCATGGCGTTCGACCTGCTGGAAACCCTGGCCGAGCACGACGCGCTGCCGGCGACGCTGGTCGGGCACTCGATGGGCGGCAAGGCGGCAATGACGCTGGCGCTGACCCGTCCGGAGGCCGTGGCCAGCCTGCTGGTGGCCGACATCCCGCCCGCCACCACCGGGCACGGCAGCTTCGCCGTCGGCGAGCGCATGCTGAAGGTGTCGTTCCCCTCCTACCTCAACCGGGCGGGTGCCGACGCGCTGCTGGCGGAGATCGAGCCTAGCGCCGACATACGCAACCTGATGCTACAGAACCTGCGCCTGGGCCAGGATCCGGGCTGGGTGATCGGCCTGGCCGAGATCGTCGGCTCCATGACCAACATCGAGGGCTGGCCCTACATCCCAGAGGGCCACCGCTATGACGGCCCGACCCTGTTCCTGGCCGGCGAGAATTCTCCCTACATCCGTCCCGGGGACTACCCCACCATGCGCCGCCTGTTCCCGCGCTACACCCTGGAGGTGATCGAGCGCGCCGGGCACTGGCTGCACGTCGAGAACCCCGCCCGCTTCCTGCAACTGGTGCAGGCGTTCACCGGCGCTGGTGATGGGTGACGCACGGCGCGTCACGGAGCCTTTCATGAACTACCTGCTGCACCTGCCGACGATCGCGGCTGGGCTGTTCCTGAACGCATTTGGACCCGGCACATCTTCGCCAAGGCCAGGATGCGGATCGAGGCCATCGCCGGCTCGATCCTGGTCGGGTCGGGCGAACGGTTGTTCGTCAGTCGCTAGATCAGGATCGTGAACGGGAAGGTGGGAAGCCCGGCGTCGGGAGCCTGGTCGTCCACCTGGTCATCGTCATCCGGCAGCCTTGCATAGACCGGGTCGACGTAGAGGTGCCAGTTCGCGATGAACTCGTCCGGTGAACCCTTCCCCAGCGGCGTGTTGTACCAGCGCTTCCAGTACTGGCTCCAGCCGGTCAGGTCACGTGGGATCGGGTCCCGGATGCTCCAGTACTTCACCCGGCACATCGCGACGGCATAGGCCGCGTTGCCCATCAGCATCGGCGCCGACGGCGCAGCACCGTTCAGGAGGGCGCGGATCTTCAGCTCCAGCGTCGCGTGCCGGCGGACGATCCGGCTCCAAAGGTCGTCGTGGGTGATGGTCTCCATCTGGAACGGCCCCTTCGCCGGCCCGCCGCCTGCCTGGGACACGTTGCGGAAGTTGCTCTCCTGGGCCGCCGTGCCCATGAGCAGCTTCTCGGCGTCCAGCGAGTAGAGGTCGATCGCCTTCAGGGTCGGCCGGAGCGTGTGCAACAGGAAGTCGGTGGCGTCGATCCGCGGCACGGGAAGCCGTCGAAGGTGCCGCCGACCATGCGCCGCCATCTCAACCGCCTCCTACCGAGAAGAACAGGTTGCACCCGAACAGCTTCAGGCCATGCCTGGTCCTGGACGCGTAGCCCGCTCCGTCCACCTGAAACGTCGCCGGCTGGCCGGCGGCGACGTCTGCCTGTAGTTTTGCATACTCAGCCTTGGCCGCATCGAGACGTCGCTGATTGGCCGGATCCCGAGGCTTGGGATGGTAGTCCGCATCAACCGGCGGCAGCACCGCAGGCATCCGCACCAGCAGCCATGACGACCGGCACGCCGCGGCGTCGACCTCGGACATGGCAGCCTTGCGCACCAGCACCTCGAACTGGCCGTCTTCGTCTGGCGTCCGGATGATGCGGTCAGGCCATGCCGCCGCGGTGATCCGGTCTCCCACCAGCAGATCCGCTGCCGGGACCGTGATCCGGAGGCCGGGAGACGCTGCAAGTGCCGGCAAGGCGATACACGCGACCATCGGCACGATGGCGACCCACCGGGATGCCGTCGCGACTTGCAAGCAGGCAAAAGTTCCGATTTCCATCCGGCAACGCCAGCACAAGCAGTCGGACATGCCAATCCTGAAACTACGAAGCAGCCAGCTTCCCGTTCTGCTCCTCCGGCACCCGCCTGTCAGTCCGCTGATCGCCTCCGACGGCCGCGGTACTGTTTGAGCCGGGACGGGATGATTCGAACGCCCGTGCCGGGACGTTCCAGTCGTGACAGGACGCCTCGCCACGGCCCTCATTTCGCATCAGTCGGGATCCTGTCTGCCTCCGCCGGCTTCGGACCGTCGGCGGCACGCCAGAGGTACCAGGCGGCAAAGGACCGGTACGGGCTCCACCCGGCGGTCGCCTCCGCCAGCGCGCGCGGCCTCGGCTGCACCGCGAGTCCCTTGATCCGCCGGTAGCCTTCCCGCACCCCGAAATCGTCCACCGGCATCACGTCGCGTCGCCCCCGGCTGAAGATCAGCAGCATCTCGACCCTCCAGCGCCCGATCCCGCGCAGGGGGACCAGCCGGTCGATCAGAGCCTCGTCCTACAGCCGGACCGCCTGCCGGCGCGTCGGCAC
>CAXTOD010000286.1:0-3832 GCA_964245705.1 uncultured Acetobacteraceae bacterium | reverse complement strand
CCGCGGTCGTCGGCAGCGCGACCGGGTTCGCGATCTCGTCCGGCTTGCGTCGCTTGAACACGTTCAACCCTCCGCTGTCCTCGTCGATGGTCCCTGGCCCCGGCCATCTGCCCGTGCCCGGGCTGCGGAACCGGACCTCGGCTTACACGCTGCGCACGGCAGCGGACAAGCGCCAACCGGGCCGGAACGGGACGTGTTGCCGCCGTGCCGGCCGGATGCTAGCGGACGCCGTGCCGGTTTTGCCGGCCCAGTTCCAAGGATCCGCCGCTTGAGCCTCGCCACCCTGTCCCGCGACGCGCGCCACGACCTGCTGTGCATCGGCAACGCCATCGTCGACGTGCTCGCCCCGGTGCCGGCCGGGATGCCGGAGGCCGAAGGGATGGTCCCGGGCAGCATGACGCTGATCGACGCCGCGCGCGCCGAGTCGCTGTATCGCCGGCTCGACCGGCGGCAGCAGACCGGCGGCGGCTCGGCCGCCAACACCGCGGTGGTGGCGGCCGCTCTGGGAGCGCGCACCGCCTATCTGGGGCGGGTGGCGGACGACCCGCTCGGCCTGGCCTTTGCCGCCGACCTGCGCGCGGCCGGCATCCATTATCCGTCGCGTCCGCTGCACGCCGACCGCGCCGACGGGCGCGGCACCGCGCGCTGCCTGATCCTGGTCACGCCGGACGGGCAGCGCACCATGAACACCTATCTCGGTGCCTGCACCGCCTTCGGGCCGGACGACGTCGACGACGACACGGTGCGCAACAGCCGGATCACCTACCTCGAGGGCTACCTGTTCGACCCGCCGGAGGCGCAGGACGCGTTCCGGCACGCGGCCCGGCTGGCGCACGAGGCCGGGCGCACGGTGGCGCTGTCCTTGTCCGACGCCTTCTGCGTCGACCGCCACCGCACCGCGTTCCGGGCACTGGCGGCGGGCCACGTCGACATCCTGTTCGCCAACGGGGACGAGATCGTCTCGCTCTACGGCACCGAAGGGTTCGAGCAGGCGGCGGAACAGGCCGGACGCGAGGTCGAGCTGGCGGTGCTGACGCGGGGTGCGCAGGGAAGCGTGGTGTTCCGCCACGGCGCGCGCACCGACATCCCGCCGGTGCCGGCCAGCGTGGTGGACAGCACCGGCGCCGGCGACGCCTACGCGGCGGGCTTCCTGGCCGGGCTGGCGCAGGAGCTGCCGGTGGCGGAGTGCGGCCGCATGGGCAGCGTCGCGGCTTCCGAGGTGATCGGCCATTTCGGTGCCAGGCCGGAGGCCGATCTGCGTGCGCTGCTGGCCGGCCACGCGTCCGCCTGACCGGGTCCGGGGCATTTTGGGCGTGCAAATGCTGCCCTGCCGCATTATCTAGCGGCCACCGACCTCCCTGATCGGGGCCGAAGCGGGCCCGCCTGTGCCGTTCCCATCCGGGTCGCTCCGGACAGGGACGGCGTTCGCACATCATCCCGCCCGCCCGGACCGAACGAAAGCCAGTCGCCCGCATGGACATCCGCAACATCGCCATCATCGCCCACGTCGATCATGGCAAGACCACCCTGGTCGACCAGCTGCTGCGGCAGTCGGGCTCGTTCCGCGAGAACCAGGTGGTGGCGGAGCGGGCGATGGACCGCAACGACCTGGAGCGCGAGCGCGGCATCACCATCCTGGCCAAGTGCACCAGCGTGGTCTGGAAGGACACGCGGATCAACATCATCGACACGCCGGGCCACGCCGACTTCGGCGGCGAGGTCGAGCGGATCCTGAACATGGTGGACGGCGCGATCGTGCTGGTGGACGCGGCCGAAGGGGCGCTGCCGCAGACCAAGTTCGTGCTGACCAAGGCGCTGGCGCGCGGCATCAAGCCGATCGTGGTGGTGAACAAGGTGGACCGGCAGGACGCGCGCCCGGACGAGGTGCACACTGAGATGTTCGACCTGTTCGCGGCACTCGGCGCCAACGACGAGCAGCTCGACTTCCCGATGCTGTTCGCGTCGGGCCGGCAGGGCTGGGCCGACACCGAGCTCGAAGGCGCCCGCAAGGACCTGTCGCCGCTCTACGACATGGTGCTCAGCCACGTGCCGTCGCCGTCCTGCGACAAGGACAAGCCGTTCGCCATGGTCGCTTCCATCCTGGAGGCGGATCCGTTCCTGGGCCGGGTGCTGACCGGCCGGGTCGAGCAGGGCCGGGCGCGCACCAACATGCCGGTGCGGGTGCTGCGCGCCGACGGCTCGGTGGTGGAAACCGGACGGCTGACCAAGCTGCTGTCTTTCCGTGGACTGGAGCGGGTGCCGGCGGACGAGGTCGAGGCGGGCGACATCGTGGCCATCGCGGGTTTGTCCGAGGCGACCATTCCGGAGACCATCGCGTCGCCGGAGGTGACCGCGGCGCTGCCGGCGATCCCGGTGGACCCGCCGACGCTGAGCATGACCTTCCGGCTGAACGACGGCCCGCTCGGCGGTCGCGAGGGCAAGAAGGTGACGTCGCGGCAGATCCGCGACCGGCTGTTCAAGGAGGTGGAGGGCAACGTCGCCATCCGCGTCACCGACAGCCCGGAATCGGAAGCGTTCGAGGTGGCGGGGCGTGGCGAGCTGCAGCTTGGCGTGCTGATCGAGCAGATGCGCCGCGAGGGCTTCGAGCTTACCATCGGCCGTCCGCGCGTGCTGACGCGGGAGAACCCGGAGACCGGCGACCGCGAGGAGCCCTTCGAGGAGGTGCTGGTCGACGTGGACGAGCCGTTCTCCGGAATCGTGGTCGAGAAGCTCAGCATACGCAAAGGTGTGATGCAGGACATGCGGCCCAGCGGCGGCGGCAAGGTGCGGCTGACCTTCCTGATCCCGTCGCGCGGCCTGATCGGCTACCACAACGAGTTCCTGACCGACACGCGCGGCACAGGGATCATGAACCGGCTGTTCGCCGGCTATCAGCCCTGGGCCGGCTCCATTGCCGGACGGGTGAAGGGCTCGCTGATCTCGTCGGAGGACGGGGCAGCGGTGCAGTACTCGCTGTTCTCGCTGCAGGAGCGCGGCGCGCTGTTCGTCGATCCGGGCGAGAAGGTTTATGTCGGCATGATCCTGGGCGAGCATTCCCGCGAGAACGACCTCGAGGTGAACCCGATCAAGGAGAAGAAGCTCACCAACATCCGCGCCGCCGGCAAGGACGAGGCGCTGCTGCTGACGCCGCCGCGCCGGATGAGCCTGGAGCAGGCGATCGCCTACATCGAGGACGACGAGCTGGTGGAGGTGACGCCGTCGGCGGTGCGGATACGCAAGCGCTACCTCAACCCGAACGAGCGCAAGAAGATGGAGAAGCGCGGCGACGCCGCCTGAGCGGGACGTTCCGCGTTCCTGCGTGGACCATCCGGTACCGCAAGGAAGCAGAACGTTTCTTGGGCGATTTCAACGTCCTGGCTTGCAGGTTGCGATCGGCCGTCCGGTTCTGCCATGAAATCGACATG
Source organism: uncultured Acetobacteraceae bacterium (assembly GCA_964245705.1). Classification (GTDB taxonomy): domain Bacteria; phylum Pseudomonadota; class Alphaproteobacteria; order Acetobacterales; family Acetobacteraceae; genus Lichenicola. The sequence goes on along the minus strand of CAXTOD010000286.1, from coordinate 407 downwards.
ATTTGGCGTCCGCTGTCGGGAAGATTGTGTGGTATTTCAGGCACCTGCGGCGGAAACTTGAGGGGGTTGCCGAAGTTTGACCGGCGACGCGGCAGGGGCGCGTGGTATGGCAGCTCGGCGCACCGACCCTTTCCGGGGTTTGGCACCGCAGCCTCGAACTTTTCCACGCGGAGTCATCCATGACGCTCAAGACCCGGTTCCTCGCCGCCCTGTCGACCGCCGCCCTGCTGGGCGCCGCGGCTCCGGCCGTCGCGCAGACCACCACCGCCCCGACCACCACGGCGCCGTCGACCACCACGCCGTCGACGATGGCGCCGAACACCATGTCGCCTGCCACCCCGGCGCCGAGCACCGCCGCTCCGGCCACCTCGGCGCCGGGCACCTCGGCTCCGGCCACCACCGCGCCG
>CAXTOD010000285.1:2806-3833 GCA_964245705.1 uncultured Acetobacteraceae bacterium | reverse complement strand
GTGGCGCGTCTTGCGCAGTCCGCCCGTGCATTTGATCCAGCCGAACGCCTCCTCGATGCGCTTGCGCGCCCGTTGGCTCAGGGCGTAGCCGCGATGGCGGGTGGTGCGCCGGTCGATGGCCGAGCGCCGGGCCGTGTGCTGGGCAACGTGCGGTGTGACCTGCATCCTCCGCAGCGTCGCCACGTGCCCCGCGACGTCGTAGGCCTTGTCCGAGCCGAGCGTGACGCGCCCACCGGCGAGCCCGCCGACCATGGCCTCGGCCGCCTCGCGCTCGGCCAGCGCTGCGGCCACCTGCTGTTCCAGCACCCGCGCGCGATGACGCTCCTCCGTCAGCACCCGCATGCCGGACAGCGCCGCGGACAGCTGAGACCCCAGCAGCTCGAGGAAGCGGTCGCAGTCCGGCGTCTGCGGCAGGCGCCGGTTGCACGCCATCGCCAGCACCCCGGCCATGTCCCGCCCGGCATGGAGCGGCAGCAGCACCAGCCGGTCCGAGGCGGCCTCGGGCGGGTTGCGCATGAAGCGGCTGCCGTCCAGCACCGCGGTCGCGCCGGCCGACGCCACGCGCGCGAGCGCCGCCAGCCTCCGGTCGCCGGGCTCCCCGGGCGGGACCGGCGCCGCGGCGAGCTCCGGGTCGGGAATGCCGCCATGCGCCGCGGCCAGGATCAGGCCGTCGTCATGCCCGCGCAGGTAGACCAGCGCGTAGGGCACGTCGGCGTGGTTCTCCGCGGCCAGCACGGCGACGAAGCGCCGCGCGGCTTCGGTCGGGGTCTCGCTCCGGGCCATCGTCGACAGCGTGCCGAGCGTCCGCAGCCGGCGTTCATCGATGACCCGCCTGGTCTGGTCGGACACGATGCAGAACACGCCCGGGATGCTCCCGTCCGGGTCCCGGACCGGGCTGCAGGACACGTCGAAATAGGTGTCCTCCTCGAAGCCGGACCGCCGCTGGCGGAACAGGTGGCTGCGGCTGTCGAACGGCACCCCGGTCCGCTGCACGCCGCGCAGCAGCGGCTCCAGCATGGTCCACAGC
>CAXTOD010000285.1:0-2796 GCA_964245705.1 uncultured Acetobacteraceae bacterium | reverse complement strand
GCGCGGAGTCCGGCGCCCCCTGCCGCTACTGACCTCCCGACGCGGGCGGGGCGGCCGAGTGCCGCCGGATGGTCGCCGCCGATCGCCGGCGCGAACGCGTCGTTGTAGAGCGCCACCAGCTCCGGGCCCCAGAACAAGCAGGCCGGCGCGCTCGACGGCAGCACCAGGCCCAGCGCCGCCCTGAGGCTGTCGGGCCAGGCTTCCGGCGCCCCGAGCGGCGAGCCCGACCAGTCGGTGGTGCGGAGCCGGGTGCCGCACTCGCCGCGTCCCGGGAAGAACGGCGGCCGCCGGAGGTCGTGGGACAGAGCGTGCACAGCGATCCTGTCAGGCCGTGGCGGGTGCCGCACGCGCGCCGGACCCGGTGCCGGTCGCGCGCGTGGCGGGACGCAATAAAGCACGCCGGTCCGTTGCCGAACCATTACGTTTTCGTCCGGATTGTTTGCGGGGGGCCACTCTTTCGGCGTTTCGCAGCCGGAACCGTCATTCCGCCGGACCGGCAGGCGGGAGGCCGCCGATCGGCGTATGGCGTCCGCCGGCCGCGACCGTCACCATGCGGACCGGACTCGGAAAAGGACAGGACCTCATGCGCAGGATCGCCGTCGTGGGTGCGGGCAAGATCGGCTCGATGATCGCCGAGATGCTGTCCTCCTGCGGCAGCTACGCGGTGAGCGTGCTCGACCGCGACCCGGCGCAGCTGGACCGGCTGCACGTGTCCGGCCCGATCAGCCGCGTTGCCGTCGACATCGCCGACGCCCAGGCTCTGACCGGAGCGCTGTCCGGCACCTTCGCGGTGCTGAACGCGGGCCCGTTCCACCTGACCACGCGGATCGCCACGGCGGCCTGCGAGGCCGGCGCGCACTACCTCGACCTGACCGAGGACGTCGCCAGCACGCGCGCCGTGCGGGCGCTGGCGGCCGGCGCCGGCACCGCCTTCATCCCGCAATGCGGCCTGGCGCCGGGCTTCGTCACCATTGTCGCGAACGACCTGATCGGCCGCTTCGACAGCCTTCACGACGTGCGCATGCGGGTCGGAGCGCTGCCGCAGTTCCCGGTGGGCCCGCTCGGCTACAACCTCACCTGGAGCACCGACGGCGTCATCAACGAGTACTGCGAGCCCTGCGAGGCGATCGTCGACGGCCAGCTCCGCCACACCCTGCCGCTGGAGGAGGTGGAGCCCTTCGCCCTCGACGGCGTGCAGTACGAGGCGTTCAACACCTCCGGTGGCCTCGGCTCGCTGTGCGACACCCTGCTCGGGCGGGTGCGCAACCTGAACTACCGCACCATCCGCTATCCCGGCCACGCCGCGATCATGCGCGTGCTGCTCAACGACCTCGGCCTGCGCGACCGGCGCCCGCTGCTCAAGGACATCCTGGACAGCGCGGTCCCGGCCACCACCCAGGACGTGGTGATCGTGTTCGTGTCCGTGACCGGCCAGTCCGGCGGCCGGCTGATGCAGCACGCCTACGCCCGGCACATCCGCGCTGCCGTCCTGGGCGGCGCGGTGCGCAGCGCAATCCAGATCACCACCGCGTCCGGCATCTGCGCCGTGCTCGACCTGCTGGCCGAGGGGCGCCTGCCGCAGCACGGCTTCGTGCGGCAGGAGCAGGTGGCGCTGCCGGAGTTCCTGGCCAACCGGTTCGGCCGCAATTACGCGGGTCCCGACGCGCCAGACCTGGCGCCGCCTGCCGCCCGGCACGCCGCCTGACCAAGGGGAAACGACACCCATGAACCAGATGAGCATCCCGCCCGTGGCCGCGGAAGCGGCGGAGATCCTGTCGCGGCTCGGCGTCGACCGGGCCCTGTTGTCCGGCGGCACCCTCCTCGCGCGCTCGCCGCTGACCGGCGAGGAAACCGCGCGCCTCCATGAGGACGACGCCGGCGCGGCGACGGACAGGATCGGGCGCGCGCACGCCGCCTTTCTCGCCTGGCGCACCGTGCCGGCCCCCAGGCGTGGCGAGCTCGTGCGCCTGCTCGGCGAGGAGCTGCGCCAGTCCAGGTCGGAGCTGGGACGCCTGGTGACGCTCGAGGCCGGCAAGATCGGCTCCGAAGGGCTGGGCGAGGTGCAGGAGATGATCGACATCTGCGACTTCGCGGTCGGCCTGTCGCGCCAGCTCCACGGTTTGACCATCGCCACCGAGCGTCCCCACCACCGCATGATGGAGACCTGGCACCCGCTCGGCGTGGTCGGCGTGATCTCCGCCTTCAATTTTCCCGTGGCGGTGTGGGCCTGGAACGCGGCACTGGCGCTGGTGTGCGGCAACAGCGTGGTGTGGAAGCCGTCGGAAAAGACGCCGCTGACGGCATTGGCGGTGCAGGCGCTGGTCGGGCGCGCGATCGCCCGCTTCGGCACGGACGCGCCGGACGGGCTGTCTTCGCTGCTGATCGGCGGACGCGCCGCCGGCGAGGCGCTGGTTGCCGACCATCGGGTGGCGCTCGTGTCCGCCACCGGCTCCACCGCCATGGGACGCGCCGTGGCGCCGGTGCTGGCGAGGCGGTTCGCGCGGCAGATCCTGGAGCTCGGCGGCAACAACGCCGCCATCGTGGCGCCCAGCGCCGACCTGGACCTGGCGCTGCGCGGGGTCGCTTTCGCGGCCATGGGCACGGCCGGGCAGCGCTGCACCACCTTGCGCCGCCTGTTCGTGCACGACGCCGTCTACGACCGGTTCGTGTCCCGGCTGAAGGCGGCCTACGGCTCGGTGCGGGTGGGCGACCCGCGCGAGCCCGGCGTGCTGGTCGGCCCGCTGATCGACGCGGCCGCCCATGCCGGCATGCGCACGGCGCTCGGCGAGGCGGAAG
>CAXTOD010000284.1:0-3854 GCA_964245705.1 uncultured Acetobacteraceae bacterium | reverse complement strand
GGTGCTGCCGGCGGCGCGGTCCGGCACGTAGCCGCGCGCCTCCACCGCCCGCTGCACCCGCGCGCGCGTCGCCGGCAGCACCTGCTCCGGCCGGATGAACACCCGCGTCACCGTCATCCGCGACACGCCCGCCAGCACCGACACGTCGCGCAACGTCGCCTTGGGCGCCGGTGCCGCCGCAACCCGGCGCGCCGGCCCGGTCAAGGCCGGACGGCACCGCGCCGGTTGAGATACACCGCATGCACCTCGCTGCTGGCGCAGATGAACAGCCGGCTGTTCCGGTGCCCGCCGAAGCACACGTTGGACACCGCGTGCGGCAGCCGGATGCGCCCCAGCAGCTCGCCCTCCAGGCTGACGCAGTGCACCCCGTCCCCGGCGCTGGTCCACAAATTGCCGTCCTCGTCGCAGCGGAACCCGTCCGCGGCCCCCAGCTCCGGCGCGTAGAAGTCGCGCCCCCCGCTGAGCCGGCCGGTATCGCCCGCGACGTCGAACACCTGGATCCGTCGCTCGACGCTGTCGTCGTGCAGCCGCCCGGTCTCGGCGACGTAGAGGCGCGTTTCGTCCGGCGAGAAGCACAGCCCGTTCGGACAGGCAAAGGCGTCGCTCGCCACGTCGAGCCGCCCGCTGCTGGGGTCGAACCGGTACACCTGGCACGGCAGCTCCTCCTCGGTGCGCCCTTCGCCCTCGTAGTCCATGGCGATGCCGTAATGCGGGTCGGTGAACCAGACCGTGCCGTCGGACTTCACCACCACGTCGTTCGGCGAGTTCAGCCGGCGCCCCTGGTATCGGTCGACCAGCGTGGTGAGGCTGCCGTCGTGCTCGGTGCGCACCACCGCCCGCGCCCCGTGCAGGCACGACACCAGCCGCCCCTCCCGGTCGCGCGTGCCGCCATTGGCATACCGGCTCGGCTGGCGGAACGTCGACAGCCCGACCCCTTCGATCCAGCGCATGATCCGGTTGTTCGGGATGTCGCTGAACAGCAGGCAGCCGGCGTCGCCGAACCAGACCGGCCCCTCGGTCCAGCGGAACCCGTCCGCGATCCGCTCCGGCTGCGCGTTGAACAGCACGTACCGGCGGAACCGCTTGTCCACCACCTCGAACGCGCTCATCCCTCAGCGCCCCCAGATCTTCCGGTACGCGTCGCGGTAGTTGTTGCCCGGGTCGTAGATATCCTTCTTGCCGCCATCCAGGTCGACGTTCTTCGCCGTCACCAGGTGCACCGGCGCCACGTAGCCTGAGGCCGGCTGCCCGGTGAAGCCGCGGTTCATCTCGTCGACCACCTGCCAGCCCTGCAGCAGCAGCGGTTCCGGCACCGTCGCCGCCTGGAACTGCCCGCCGCGTATCCGCTCGTACGCCGAGTTGCTGCCGTCGCCCGCGCTGATGTTGACCGGCGGCCCGGACGGGTCGCGTCCTGCGGAGATCAGCGGCGGCCCGATGAAGTCGTAGTACAGGTCGTTGATCGCCAGCGAGTACGTCCACTTCGCGCCGTAGCGCTGCACCAGCGAGGTGGTGAGCTGCGACATGCGGGTCGACGTGTCGGCCAGCGGCGTGTCCTCGAACGCCAGCACGCTGCAGCCCGGCACCGTCTGGATCTCGTCGCGCATCATCTTCGCCTTCGCCAGCGCGATCGCATAGGCGCTGTCGGTGAAGATCACGACGCCCGCCTTGCCGCCGCTCTGCGCGATCGCGTAGTCGGCCGCCACCTTCGCCACGCGCGCGCTGTCGCTGCCGATGTTGCTGATGACGTGGTACTCCGCCATCGGCCCCGGCTTCGGCGCGCCGTGCCAGGCGACGATGCGTATGCCGCTCGCCGCCGCCTGCTCGATGTCGCCGGCGTTCTGCACCACGTCGTAGCCGCCGACCACGATGCCGTCCGGCTTCAGCGCCACCGCCTGGCTGAAGGCCGAGTGGATGCCGGACACGCTGCCCTGTCCGTCCAGCACGCGCACGGTCCAGCCGATCGCCTGGCCGGCCTCCTTGACCCCGTCGCCGACCTCCTGGATGCCGCCGTTGCGCAGGTCGGCTGCCACGTAGATCACCGTCTTGCCCGTTGCCGCCTTTGGCCCGGTGGTCGGCCCGTCCCACTTGGTGGCCGGCGCCGTCGCCGCCGCGATCACCGCCTGCGCCCGCGACAGCGCGTCCTGCGCCGCCGCGGCACCGGTGCCGGCGAGCAGCATCGCCAGCCCCGCACCCATCGGAAGTCCTGGTTTCATCGTTCCACGTCCCTGTTCCTGGCCCGCTTTGCGCGGTGCCGTTGTCCGCAGTCTGCCCGTGTTCAGCGTCCGCCCTGCGCCGGCCCGGGCGGCCGCGCCGTGCGCGCCATCACTCGCCGGCGTCCGGTCCAGCCGGCCAGCCCGATCGCGATCAGCAGGGTGGCGCCGTTGAAGGCAGGCTCCACCCAGAAGGCGCCGCCGAGCTGTTCGATGCCCGAGATGCCGATCGCCAGGATCACCACCCCCCCCACCGTGCCCCAGATGTTGACCCGTCCCGGCGTGATGGTGGTGGAGCCGAGGAACGCGCCCACCAGCGCCGGCAGCAGGAACTCCAGCCCGACGCTGGCCTGCCCGACCCGCAGCCGCGCCGCCAGGATCACCCCGGCGAACGCCGTGATCACCCCCGACACCATGAAGGCGAGCATGACGTAGCGCCGCGTCGGGATGCCGTTCAGCTCCGCCGCCCGCGGGTTGGCCCCGATCGCATACAGGTAGCGCCCCAGCGGCGTGTAGACGGACACCACCCACAGCACCGCCGCCAGCCCGAGCACGTAGAAGGCCGGGACCGGCACGCCGAGAACGCGGGCGATGTCGAGCTCGAAGAACGCGTGCGGCAGCCGGCCGATCACCTGCCGCCCGCCGGTCCACCACAGCGCCACCGCATAGGTGACGGTGCCGGTGCCCAGCGTGGCGATGAAGCTGTCGATCTGCGCCACCTCGACCAGCAGCCCGTTCAGCAGCCCGAACACCAGCCCCAGCGCCAGCACGAGGAGCACCGCGACCGGCCACGGCACGCCGCCCACCTGCAAGGAGATCGCCAGGATGTGCCACAGCACCACGCCGTAGCCGACGGTGAGGTCGATCTTGCCGGTCATCATCGGCACGGTGGCGGCCAGCGACAGCATCGCCACCACCGCCTTGTCGCTCAGGATGGATCGGACGTTGAGCCAGGTCGGAAACGTGTCTGGCAGGATCAGCGAGAACACGATCGCCAGCAGCACCGCCAGGATCAGGAGGCCATACACCGGCAGCAGCCCGGCGACCTGCCGCCCGATCGGCAGGCCCTTGAGGCTGCCCGGCGCCGGCTCCAGCGCCGTGGACTTGAGCGAGTTCATGCCGGAACTCCTTGCACGGCGGACGAAGCGGGCAGGGGAGGGGGAACGCCGCCGGCCGAGGCCGCCTGCAGCAGGCTTCCCACCGACAGCGCCTCGCGCGGGAGCTCGGCGCAGACGCGCCCCTGGCTGAACACCACCGCACGGTGGCAGATGGCGGCCACCTCCTCGAAGTCGGTGGCGACCACCACGATCGACAGCCCGGCCGCCAGCGCCTCCCGCAGCAGCCCGTAGATCTCCGCCTTGGCCCCGACATCCACCCCCGCCGTCGGCTCCTCCAGCACCAGCAGCCGCGAGGCGATGCCGAGCCAGCGCGCCAGCACCACCTTCTGCTGGTTGCCGCCGGACAGCGTTTCCACCGGCCGCCCAGGCTGGTTCGGCCGCAGGCTCATCCGGGCCCCGGCAGCGACGCAGTCGGCGATCTCGCCAGCCGGCGAGCGCAGGCTCAGCAGCCCGTGGCCGTGCGCCCCCGGGTTGAGGAACAGGTTCTCGCGCACGGAAAGCGGCATGCCGAGGCTTTCCGCCACCC
>CAXTOD010000283.1:0-3856 GCA_964245705.1 uncultured Acetobacteraceae bacterium | reverse complement strand
ATGCTTTGCGGCTCGGCCTCGGTGCCGAGGCGCTGGGCGCACGCCTGCCGCCATTGATGGTGGCCGCCGAGCGCGTGGCCGAGACCGTCTCGCCAGGCGCCCACGGCCGGCGCAGGGTGGGGCTGGGCGAAAGCTTCTGGCAGGCGGCGGTGCGGCGGCTGCGCGCGGTGCTGCCGCGCCGCTTGTCGCCGCTCGGCGCCTTCATCTGGGACATGACCGGCGACAACCCCTATCTCGGCCTGCTCGCCTGCGCCGACGCCATCGTCGCCACCGCCGACAGCGTGTCCATGGTGTCCGAAGCGGCCGCGACCACCGTCCCGGTCGCCGTGGTGCCGCTGCCCGGCCGCTCGCGCCGGATCGGCCTGTTCCTCCGGGAGCTGGTCGACGCGGGCCGCATCCGGATCTTCGACCGGACGCTGCGCTACGGCGAGGCGACCCCGCTCGACGACGCCGGACCGGTCGCGGCCGAGCTGTGCCGCCGGCTCGGCCTGCCGGACCCTCCACACCCGTAGCGCCCGGAGCCCGACGTTCGATGCTCGACATCCACACCTACGACGCGCGCCAGGGCGGCAACGTGCTCTACAAGGCGCTGGCGCATCCGCTGGCCGCCGAGGCGCTGTCGGCGCTGGGCGACCGTCTGCGCCGCCAGGGCCCGCTCGCGGTGTTCGATCCCGACGGCGCCGCCGCCATGCTGTTCGCCCTGCAACCCGACCTTCCTTCCATGGCCGCATGCTACGTGCAGGACGTGTCGCTGGTCGGCCGCCCGATGCTGGGCACCGAGGCGCTGCCGCTCACCGCGCTGCCGTCCTGCGACGCCGCGACCCTGCTGGTCGCCGCGTTCGACGCCGGCCGGGTGCTGGCGCGGATCGGCCACCTGCTGCCGCGCGGCATGCAGGTGGCGACGCTGGACGACGCCCGGCTGCCGGCCGCGATGCTGACCTCCGGCCGCGCCTACCTCGACCGGCTCAACTTCGCCACCAACTACGCCTTCTTCCGCGAGGCCGACGGGCTGTCGACCCGCCTGGTGACCGCCAACTACTGGGCCACCTATGGCGCGCGCGCGGTCAGGCTGTGGCTGCGCCTGTTCGACGAGGGCGGCCATCCGCTGGCGACCTGGGAGGAACCGCTGCCCGCCGGCGCCGGCGGCATCTCCATCGACAGCCGCGAGGTGCGCCGCCGCTTCGGCCTGCCTCCGTTCCGCGGCCAGCTTTTCGTCCACGCGATCAACGTGTCCGGCCACGACGTGGTCAAGTACGCGCTCGACACGTACGACAACGGCGACGGGTCCGGCGGCGACAGCCTGTCTGTCACCCACGACGCCAACGCCTGGCCGTCGGACCGCTACGCCAACCTTCCGGCGCCGCGTCCCGACGAGACCGTGGTGCTGTGGCTGCAGAACAGCCACGCGGTGCCGATCCCGCCCGGCGCTGTCAGCCTCGACCGCATGGGCGCCGAAAGGCCGGTGCCGCTGCCGTTCGCCGTGCCCCCCTACGCCAGCGTCGCCGTGGACGTGTCCGCGCACCTGCCCGGGCTGCGCTGGCCGGCGCAGGTCGAGCTGCGCGCCGGCCGCCACGTGGTGCGCCCGCGCTACGAGGTCACGCGGGGCGGCCGCCGACGCATCGCCCACCTCAACGTCGAGCGTGCCGACCTCGTGCCCGATCCCGGCATCCCGACCCTGCCGGCGACCCTTGGACGCGGCTACCTGCTGCCGTTCCCGGTGCTGCCGCCGGACCGGTTCCGCTCGATCGTGCAGCCGACCCCGATGGCCGAGCGGCAGGCGGACCTGCCGCTTCGCCTGGACGTGTTCGACACCGCTGGCCTCAAGGTCGCCGAGCGATACCTCGGCCGCCTGCCGCGCAACCACGCCCTGGCGCTCGACCTGTCGGAGCTGGACGTCCCGGAAGGCCACGCCGAGCTGGTCTACGACTTCCGCAACGGCGGCTCGGCGGATGGCTGGCTGCACGCCCTGGTGCGTTACGAGCACCGCGACAGCGGCCACGTCGCCGAGACCAGCTTCGGCGCCCACATCTTCAACACCGCGATGACCTACCGCGACGAGCCGCAATCCTATTCCGGTCCGCCGCCCGGCCTGTCGACGCGGCTGTTCCTGCGCCTCGGCGACCGCCGCCGCCGTTCCTTCGCCGCGATGATGTACCCGGCCTCGGCCCCATGGCACGCCAGCTCCCGCACCCGGCTGGTGCTGCACGACGACACCGGCGAGGTGCTGGGCGAACGGTCGGTCGAGATCGCCTGCTCCGGCTCGATGACGCTCTGGCCGCACCAGCTGTTCAGCGAGGAGCTGCTGGGCCTGGCCGGCCCGCACGGCTACGTGCTGATCCGCGACACCACCTGCCGCCTGTTCGGCTATCACGGCCTGATGGACGACGACGGCGCCTTCTCGCTCGACCACATGTTCGGGTTCTAAGGACCGGCTGCCGGTGGTGCGGGGATGGTGGGCGCGACAGGGATTGAACCTGTGACCCCCGCCGTGTGAAGGCGATGCTCTACCGCTGAGCTACGCGCCCATCCGCCGCGACGGCGCGCTTTGTATGGGCAAATCCCCACACCGGCAAGCCCCGCGACGCGAGCCGGTCGGACCCGCTGACGCCGGCCGCGCCGCTCCTGATCGAACGACATCCCGGCGGGGGGCTAAGCGCACGCTTCGCAGAGCGATCGACCAACAGACAGGACAGCCCCTGTCCGGTCGCGGTCAGACCAGGGACCGCGAGAAGGGCGCGCCCGCTGCCGGACGCGCCTCCTCAGGCTTCGGTCAGTTGATCCGGATGTGCCGGACGATGTCCGGGATCTCGGCCCGGCTCAGGTTCATCTCCGCCAGCTCGCGGTCCGAGCACCGCGCCAGCTCCTGGCTCAGCCTGACCCGCTCGCGGCGTGCCGTGCGGTGCGACCGCACGGTGGCGAGGATGGACCGGAAGATGTCGAGGCGGCGTGTGTCCCGGCCGGTTTCGGCCGGGTCTGCGATGATGGTCATGCGAGCCTCCAGCTCATGCTCATGCTGCAACGCAACATAAGACGCCGGGTCTTGGACGTCCACCCGTTCGCGGCGTTGCAGTATGACGTGTTGGTGACGCGCGGCAGGGCAGGGGGCGCCCACCGCGAGCCTGACCGTCACCGGTCAACTATGTCCGCCGGCGCACGACGCGCCGCGACAGGCACGTGTCGCGCGACGACCGACGCGTCGGCGCAGCCGCGATATCCAGATGCGCGGCATCCAGACGCGTGGCATCCAGATGCCGCGTTGGACGAGGCCGAAGCGGCTCGCTCCGGCGACGGATCAGATCGAGCCCCGCAACCCGAAGATCAGCGGAACCGTCGACAACGCGGTCAGCCCGGCCGCCAGGATACCGAACCATTGCCCGGCATGGTCGCCGAAGCCGCCATAGGCGATCGCGGCCAGAACGCCCGACCCGATCACCGCCGTGTAGAACACCGCGAAGGCCCGGCTGGCGTCACCCCGCGGCGCCAGCTCCGGCACCGTGACGTAGAGCAGCGACGACGTGCCGTTGAGGACGATGCCGAGCAGCGGCAGCAGCATCAGCGTCGCGCCCAGCGGCGGCAGCTCGGTCACGACGATCAGCACCGTCGTGGCCACCTCCGTGGCGATCACGCTCCGCACCACCCCGAAACGGTCGCCGAGCCAGCCGCAGGCCGCCTTGCCCAGCGCGCCGCCGGTGAACAGCGCTGCGAAGCCGAACCCGACCGTCGCCCCGGCCGCCCCCTTCCCGTGCAGAAGGAACGGCAGGAACAGCAGGAAGCCCATGCGCGTCGCGGCATCGAGCCCGCCCACGGCCAGAAGCAGCCCGAAGCCGGGGCGGCTCGCGGACCCGGCCCCCTGCGC
>CAXTOD010000282.1:0-3861 GCA_964245705.1 uncultured Acetobacteraceae bacterium | reverse complement strand
GGGCTGAGGAACGGGCCTTCCAGGTGCGCGCCGGCGATCTGCGGGCCGTCCGGCAGTTCCGCACGGCGCAGCTCCGCCACGGCACGCAGCATGTCCATCACCTCGGGCCAGGGGCGGGTGATGGTGGTGGGCAGCAGGGTGGTGGTGCCGCGGGACAAGTGGAACCGGGCCAGGGTGTCGATCCCGCGCGGCCCGTCGATCACGTCGCCGCCGCCGCCGCCGTGCACGTGCACGTCGACGAAGCCCGGCAGCACGTAGCGGTCCGGCACGGCGGCGGAGGCGGTGATCTCGCCGATGGCGGCGTCGAAGCCGATCGTGCCCGGCAGCACCCGGTCCGGCAGCACCAGATGGCCGGCGAGCCTGGTCATGCGGCCGGACGGACGGCCGCCCGGGCACGCGATGCGCTAGGCAACGGCGCCGCTCCCGGTCTAGGAGACGCGGTCATGGTCGAGTCGCCCTTCGGGCGGCACGGGTCGCGTCCGCGTTCCGCTGGACGATGCGACGCAGGCGGGCGGGAACCGTGCATGGAGATCAGGCCACTTCTCGGGTTGCTCGGCGTGGTCATCGCCGCCCTGACGGCGGAGTTCAACGACGGCGTGTCGGCGGCCGCCCTGCCGGACATACGCGGCGGCCTGGGGATCGACCTCGACCAGGGCACCTGGCTGACCAGCCTGTACGCCACCGGCCAGGTGATCGGCATGTCGCTGTCGCCCTGGTGGGCGGTGACGATGACGGTGCGGCGCTGGGTGCTGTTCGCGATCACGCTGTGCTGCGTCTCGACCATGTTCATCCCGTTCACCACCAACCTGTCCCTGCTCTACATGCAGCGCTTCGTGCAGGGCTTCTCCGGCGGGCTGATCATCCCGTGCCTGCTGATCGTGGGCCTGCGCGTGCTGGCGCCGCCGATCCGGCTGTACGGGCTGGCGCTGTATGCCCTGACCGCGACGTTCGGGCCGAACATGTCGACCACGCTGGCAGCGCTGTGGACCGACGTGGTGGCCTGGCAGTTCGTGTTCTTCGAGGCCCTGCCGCTGTGCGCGCTGGCCGGGGTGCTGGTGTGGTACGGCGTGGACCAGGACCCGCCGAAATACGAGCGGCTGCCGATGTTCGACTGGTCCGGCGCGCTGCTGGGCGCGGTCGGCTTCAGCGCGTTCATCACCATGCTGGAGCAGGGGGACCGGTACGACTGGTTCAACTCGAAGACCATCTGCGTGCTGGCGCTGGTCAGCGTGGTGGTGCTGCCGCTGTTCGTGGCCAACGAGTTCATGGTGCGCTCGCCGCTGTTCGGGTTTGCCCTGCTGAAGCGGCGCAACCTCGCCTACGGGCTGATCACCCTGTTCACGTTCCTGCTGGTGGGCCAGTCGGCCTCGACGATCCCGATCGCCTTTCTCAGCGACATCCAGGGGTTCCGGCCGCTGCAGGCCTATGCGGTCACGCTGGTGATCGCGGCGTCGCAGCTGGTGCTGCTGCCGCTGATCGCCGTGCTGCTGAACTTCGAGCACGTCGACGCGCGGCTGGTCAGCTTCGCCGGCATGGCCTGCGTGCTGACCGCCTGCGTCGGCAACGTGTTCCTGACCAGCGTCGTGCAGGGCGGCGGGTTCCTGATCTGGCAGGGGCTGCAGGCGGTGGGCGAGCCGATGATCGTGCTGCCGCTGTTGATGATGTCGACCAACACGATCAGGAAGCCCGAGGAAGGGCCGCTGGCCTCGGCGCTGATCAACACCTGCCGCGGCCTGGCCGAGCCGGTGGGGACCTGGCTGCTGGCGCTGATCATGCGCTGGCGCGGCGGGCTGCACACCGACCGGATCGTGGACCAGTCCGGACAGGGCGGGTTCCGCGTGGTGGCCGGGCCGGCGCTGGTCCCCGGCAACCCGCCGCCGCTGCTGCCCAACGGCCAGCCGCGGGCGCCCGGGGCCCTGGACGCGTTCCTGGCCGACGTGCAGATCCAGTCGACGGTGCTGACCCTGAGCGACACCTTCGTGGTGTTCGGGGCACTCGTCGTGTTCCTGATGATCGTTCTGGCCCTGCTGCCGGAGCGCACCTATCCGCCGCGCATCGCGCTGGCCAAGACGTAGGAGCGGGCGGTGGCCGACGAGAAGGACGACAAGCCGGAGCAGGACGCCAGGAAGGGCGAGGACAAGGATAAGGAGAAGGACAAGAAGGAGGACAAGAAGCGCCGCCCGCTCTGGCCGTGGCTGCTGGTGGGCGTGCTCGTGGTCGGGTTCGTCGCCGTCGTGCTGGTGATCATCTATGCGCCGTCGGACTCGGTGTGGACCGACGACGCCTACGTCACCGCGCACTACGCCACCATCGCGCCGCGCATCTCGGGCCAGGTCGCGAGCGTGGACGTGGACGACAACCAGACGGTGCGGGCGGGACAGGTGCTGGCCACGCTGGACGACCGCGACTACCGCACCACGCTCGCCACCGACCAGGCGATGCTGGCGCGCGACCAGGCGCAGGCCGACGACATCAAGGCGCAGATCGACCGCCTGCCGTCGCAGATCGCGCAGTCGCAGGCGAACGTCGCCTCCTCCAACGCGCAGCTGCTGTTCGCGCAGCAGAACGCGGCCCGCTACCGCAACCTGTCCGCGACCGGCGCCGGCTCGTTCCAGGAACGCCAGCAGGCCGACATGTCGCTCAGGCAGGCGCAGGCCTCGGTCGACGGCGCGCAGGCCCAGGTCAGCTCGACGCGGCACCAGCTGCCGATCCTGCAGGCGCAGTACCAGGCGGCGCTCGGCACCATCCGGTCGGACCGGGCGCAGGTGGAGCAGGCAAGGCTGAACCTGTCCTATACCCGCATCCTGGCCCCGCTGGACGGCACCGTGGCGGAACGGGAGGTGCAGGTCGGCAACTTCGTGGGGCCGGGGGCCGCGCTGATGGCGCTGGTGCCGCTGGACCGGGTGTTCATCGTCGCCAACTACCGCGAGGTGGCGCTCAGGCACGTGCTGCCCGGGCAGCACGCCCGCATCCACCTGGACGCCTACGACCTCGACCTCGACGGGGTGGTGGACAGCGTGCCGCCGGCCTCCGGGGCGGCGTTCGCGCCGATCCAGCCGAACAACGCCACCGGCAACTTCACCAAGATCGTGCAGCGCCTGCCGGTGAAGATTCTGGTCTCGGCCGGACAGAACGAGGCCAAGCTGCTGCGGATCGGCTTCTCGGTGGAGATCACCATCCATACCGGGCAGGTCGACGTGAAGGGCCGGCAGAACGCGACGCCGCAGCGGCTGACCGCGCGCTGACCATGAGGATGCCGCGCGCAGCCCTGGCCGCCGCCGTGCTGGCGGTGCTTTCCGGATGCACCGTCGGGCCGGACTTCCACCGGCCGGAGGGTTTCTCGCCGAGGCGGTGGTGGCGGGCGGCGCCGGACGGGGTCGGCAGCGTGCCGCCCTTCGGCGGCACGGTGGACGCGACCTGGTGGACCCGGTTCCGGGACCCGGAACTGTCCTCGCTGGTGGAGCGGCTGGCGCGGCAGAACCTCGACCTGCAGGCGGCCGCGGAGCGGGTCGAGCAGGGACAGGCGCAGCGGCGGATCGCCGCCTCGCGCGGGCTGCCGACGCTGGACGCGAATAGCCTGTACAACCGGGTGCGCACGGCGCCGCCGCTGCTGACGGCGCTGGTAGTCCCGGCTCCGGGCGCGCCGACGTCCTTCGACTTCTACGAGAACTATCTGTCCTCGTCATGGGAGGTGGACCTGTTCGGCCGGGTGCGGCGCGCGGTGGAGGCGCAGCGGGCGAACACGGAGGCGGCGATCGAGGCGCGCCACGCCATCGCCCTGATGGCGATCTCGGACCTGGCGCAGGACTACATGCAGCTGCGCGGCACGCAGGCGACCGAGGCGATCACGAAGGAAAGCCT
>CAXTOD010000281.1:0-3876 GCA_964245705.1 uncultured Acetobacteraceae bacterium | reverse complement strand
TGCCTGAACCTGCTGCACCGCGCCGGCGAGCCCGGCGACGACCCGACGCTCGGCTTCCTCGGCGGCGCCGACGCGGTGGTGGCGGCCTGGACCGGATCGCAGACCCTGAGCGAGGCCTGCGCCGGCTCCGCACCCGTGTTCACCGTGGTGCCGACACGCAACGGCCGGCAGAAGCGCGGCCACGGGCTGGTGGACCGGCTGCTGGCGCTGGACCAGGTACGCCCGCTGCAGGACTCGTTCTCGCCCTGGCCGCGCACGCCTCTGGACGAGGCGGGGCGGATCGCACGCGCCATCCTCGGCCGCTTCGCGCGGCCGGTGAACTCCGGGTGAGGCGGCGGGCCGGGAGCCGGCAGCCTTGAAACCGGAGCGGGAGCCTGCGCATAAGAAGGGGCGACAGACTGCGAACGATTTGCAACGTGTCGCACGAGGGGACGTGAACATTGCCTGGCCAGATGCCCGTCATCGGACGCAACTGCGAGCGCGCCGTGGTCACCGCCTACCGCGAGCTGCGCGAATGCGGCACGCTCGACATCCAGGCGTTCCATGCCTGCACCACGCTGTACCGGATCCACCATCCGGAAGCCTCGATCAGCGAGGCGCGCCGGCTGGTCGCGGAATGGATTGACCATCACGTGGTCCGCGAGGCGGAGGGCGCGACGCCGGGCTGCGACTGCGACTGATCCGGACGATCCCGACCGCAGCCGGCAGCCGGGGGAACCCGCTCAGCCCCGGTCGGCGAGCCGGACCAGGTCGCGGCGGTCGGAGCCGGTGTAGATCTGGCGCGGCCGGCCGATGCGCTGGCCCGGCTCCTCGATCATCTCTTTCCACTGGCTGATCCAGCCGACGGTGCGGGCGACCGCGAACAGCACGGTGAACATGCTGGTCGGGATGCCCATCGCCTTGAGGATGATGCCCGAATAGAAGTCGACGTTCGGATACAGCTTGCGGCTCACGAAGTACGGGTCTTCCAGCGCCACCTTTTCCAGTTCGACCGCGAGGTCCAGCATCGGCTCGTCGGTGATGCCGAGCTCGGCCAGCACCTCGTGGCAGGTCTGCTGCATGATCTTCGCCCGCGGATCGAAGTTCTTGTACACCCGGTGCCCGAAGCCCATCAGCTTCACGCCGGAGTTCTTGTCCTTCACCTTGGCCACGAACTCGGGGATGTTCTCCTTCGTGCCGATCTCGGCCAGCATCTTGAGCACCGCCTCGTTGGCGCCGCCATGCGCCGGGCCCCACAGGGCGGCGATGCCGGCGGCGATGCAGGCGAACGGGTTGGCGCCGGTGGAGCCGGCCAGGCGCACGGTCGAGGTGGACGCGTTCTGCTCGTGGTCGGCGTGCAGGATCAGGATGCGGTCCATCGCCCGGGCGAGCACCGGGCTCACGTGGTACGCTTCCGACGGCATCGCGAACATCATGTAGAGGAAGTTCTCGGCGTAGGAGAGGTCGTTGCGCGGGTACACGAACGGGAACCCCATCGTGTACTTGTAGGCCCAGGCGGCCAGGGTCGGCAGCTTGGCGACCAGGCGCAGCGCCGAGATCTCGCGCTGCTTCGGGTCTGAAATGTCGAGGTGGTCGTGGTAGAACGCCGACAAGGCGCCGACCACGCCGCACAGGATCGCCATCGGGTGCGCGTCGCGGCGGAAGCCGTTGAAGAAGTGGCGCAGCTGCTCGTGCAGCATGGTGTGCTGCTTGATCTGGGCGATGAACGCGTCGTTCTGCGCCCTTGTCGGCATCTCGCCGTTCAGCAGCAGGTAGGCCACCTCCATGAAGGTGGCGCCTTCGGCCAGCTGGTCGATCGGGTAGCCGCGGTGCAGCAGCACGCCCTCGTCGCCGTCGATGAAGGTGATCCGGCTTTCGCAGGCCGCGGTGGTGCCGTAGGCGGGATCGAAGGTGAACACGCCGAGCTCGGTCTGCAGCCTGCGTATGTCGGCCACCGCCGGGCCCAGCGTCCCGGTCAGCACCGGAAGGGTAGCGGTCTTGCCGTCATAGGTGACGGTGGCGGTGCCGGAGGCAGTCGGGCTCATGGAATGTTCCTGCTGCAATGCGCACGGCGCGGCAGGCGGAGCTGCCG
Organism: uncultured Acetobacteraceae bacterium; assembly: GCA_964245705.1. Taxonomy (GTDB): domain Bacteria; phylum Pseudomonadota; class Alphaproteobacteria; order Acetobacterales; family Acetobacteraceae; genus Lichenicola. The sequence goes on along the minus strand of CAXTOD010000281.1, from coordinate 1,805 downwards.
GATGGTGCGTGTCGGTGCGTGCCCGACTGAGGGACGAAGAATAGGAGCGAAGGAAATCAGGTGGCAACCGTGCCCAGGCAAGACGGGCGCCGGCATCACGGGCCGATCAGCCGGAGGTCGAGGGTCGCGGACGGAGCGAGGGCGGACCAGCCGGTGCCGACGGAAAGGCAGGCCAGGGTGCAGGTCGGCAGCCCGCTGCGCAGGGCCTGCGGCGCGTGCCGACCGGCCAGGTGCAGGGCCAGCGCGTGCAGGCCCGGGTTGTGCCCGACCAGGAGCAGGGTGGCGATCCCGTCCGGCACCGCCTGCAGCGCAGACAGCAGCGTGCCGGGCTCGGCAAGGTAGAGGGCGTCGAGCTCCCGGAGCGAGGGCGGCGGATCGAAGGCGCCGAGCAGCGCAGCGGTGCGCCGGGTGCGCAGTGCGGTGCTGAGCAGCACGTGCTGCGGGGTCAGGCCCAGGCGGCGCATCTCGTCGCCCAGCGCCTCCGCGTCGCGGCGACCGCGCGCGTCGAGGTCGCGCCCGTGATCGGCGGTTCTGCCGGGTTCCGCCTTGCCGTGGCGCAGCAGCAGGAGCCGACGGTCCGCCGTCATGCCGGGCCAGGCGGACGGGCCAGGGCCTCGTGGTGGCGGATCACCTCGCGGATCACGAAGGCCAGGAACTTCTCGGCGAAGTCGGGGTCGAGCCGGGCCTCGTGCGCCAGCTGCCGCAGCCGCGCCACCTGCTGCGCTTCCCGGGCGGGATCGGCGGGCGGCATGCCGTGGGTGGCCTTGAGGCGGCCGACCGCCTGGGTGCAGCGGAAGCGCTCGGCCAGCATGTGCACCAGGGCGGCGTCGATGTTGTCGATGCTGCGGCGCAGCTCCCGGAGGTCGTCGGCAGCGCCCGCATGGCCCGCATCCGTGTCCAACAGCACCTCCCGCCTCGGCCCTGCCGATCCCTGCACGGCCGGGGCGGAGGCTTCAAGGGGTGGTGTCACGGAATGGTGTCACTCGTCGTTCGCGGCGGGGAGGTCGATCCAGGCGAGGTGGCCGCCCTTGCCGGCGCCGGTGTCGGTGAAGATCGCGAGGCCCCCGGCGCGGCCGCGCTTGCGCCAGGGCCTGCCGTCGGTGCTGCGCTGGTCGTGGCCGCAGTAGACGGTGAAGCCGTCGGGGATGTGGTCGATCCAGTTCAGGCGGCGCTCGGGGAAGCCGTCCTCCTGCATGCGGCCGGTGGTCTCGCCGAACAGGGCGCGGGACAGCAGGTGGGTGACGCGTTCCAGGCCGGGCGGCGGGGTCTGGTGCAGCATGCCGGTGTGGAAGCCGCCATGCACGAAGCCGACGCGGCCGCGGACCAGCCAGGCCGGGGCGCGGGCGATCTCGGTGTAGGCGCGCATCGCCAGCGCGTCGTCGAGCTGCGCCAGGGTGGCTTCCAGCGGCGGGTCGGGGCGCATGCGGTGGCCGGCCAGCGCGCGGCCGAGCTTGCGATCGTGGTTGCCGAGCAGGAACAGGCCACGCCCCTCGTCGATCAGGCGGAACATGGTGCGCAGCACCTGGGCGCTGTTCGGGCCGTGGTCGACCAGGTCGCCGAGCTGGATCACGTACCGCTCGGTGGCGACGGCGTGGCTGAAGGCGACGGCGTCACCATGCACGTCGCCGACGATGCGCAGCGGGCGGTCGGGCGGGATCAGCCGCGGCGGCAGGGACGGCACGGGGGGAGGCGACGGCTCCGGGCCGCCCACCTGGTGGACCTCGCTCATTGCGCGGCCTCGGCGGGCTGGCGGCGGATGCTGTCGCGGAACGCCGACAGGGCGCGGTCGCGGCCCTCGTCGAGGG
>CAXTOD010000280.1:0-3894 GCA_964245705.1 uncultured Acetobacteraceae bacterium | reverse complement strand
AGCTCAACAGGCCAGGGGGTGGCGGGGGAAGGTCGTGGCGGTGCCACCAGCCGCCGCCCAGCGCCTGGAACAGCAGGGCGGTGTCGGCGTAGCGCGCCGCCTGCGCCCGGATCAGCGTGATCACCGCGGTCTGGTAGGTCTGCTCGGCGGTCAGCACGCTGAGGTAGGACACGCCGCCCAGCTTGTACTGCAGGCTGGCCAGGGACAGCCCGCGCTGCCCGGCCTGCGCCGCGGTCAGGGCGTACTGCAGGTTCACCGCGTCGTTCTGCAGCTGCGCCAGCACGTCGGCCACGTTCTGGAACGCGCCGACCACCGTGTTGCGCCAGGAAGCCGCCGCCTCGAGCATCGCCGCCTTCTGGGCGCGCTGCCGGTGCAGCAGCTGGCCGGCGTCGAAGATCGGCTGCACCGCCTGGTTCACCACCGACCACAACCCGTTGCCCGGGCTGAACAGCTGGTGCACGTCGCCGGCCGAGGAGCCGACGGTGGCGCTCAGCGTCACCTGCGGCAGCCGCTGCGAGATGTCGACGCCGAGCAGTGCCGTCTGCTGGTGCAGGGTTTCCTGCGCCGCCAGGATGTCCGGGCGCTGCGCCAGCAGCGACGACGGCAGGCTCACCGGCAGGGTGTCCGGCAGGGTCAGCTGCTCCAGGGTGATGGCGGGAAGCTCGACCTCGGACGGCGCCCGCCCGAGATAGGCCGCGATCTGGTCGCGCGCCTGCACCAGCTCGGTCTGCAGCGGCACCAGCACCGTCTGCGCCTGCGCCACCTGCGCCTGCTGGGTGGCGACGTCGGTGCCGGTGGCGCCGCCGAGCTGGAACTGCTGGCGCACGGTGTCGAGCTGCTTCTGCTCGAAGCCGATCAGCTGCTGTTGTGCCGCGATCTGGCCGCGCAGCGAGGCGGCCTGGATCGCGCTGGTCACCACGCCGGCACTGAGCGACAGCACCGCCGCTTCCAGCTCGTAGCGCTGGTATCCCGTCTGCGCGCCGAACTGCTCGATCGCCCGGCGCAGGCCGCCCCACACGTCGAAGGTGTAGCTGAGGTTGAGCTGCGCGTTGTACTGGGTGAACAGTTCCGCCTGCTGGCCCGGGAAGCCCGGCTCCTCGAAGTTGAGCGGCTCTTCCTGCCGGCCGCGCAGCACCTGGCCGGTGATCGTCGGGAACAGCGTGCCTTCCTGTTCCAGCTCCAGCTCCTGCGCCTGCCGCAGCGCCTGGCGCGCCGCCTCCAGGTTCGGGTTGTCGCGCAGGGCAGTGGCGACCAGCGCGGACAAGGGCTGCGAGCGGAACAGCGTCCACCAGTCGCCTGGGAGGTCGGCGCCGAACGCCAGCACCTGCGCGGCACCGCCCGCGGTGTCTGCCGACGCCGTGCGCGCCGCAGGGGCCTGCTCGTTGTAGCGGCCGGGCGTGGCCAGCGCGGGCCGGTGGAAGTCCGGCCCGACCTCGCAGCCGCACAGCAGCCACGATGCGAGAACCGGGACCAGGAGCGGCAACAGGGCCGCGATCCGGCTTTCCTTGGAGGTGTCAACGCGCGCCGGCATGGTTCCTCGTCGCGGCCGTCCGGTTGCCGGCAGCCGTCTTTCCCGTGACAGCAGGTTCCGTGCCAGCTGGACGGCGCGGACCATAACCGTTCAAGCGCTTGTTTTCACATTACGTTTTGGACGGCGGATTGCCAGACCTCATCGTTGCGTGGCGTCTTCCGCCACAAGGTGGCGCCCTGTCTCACCTTGCGGACACCGCGCCGGCGTGTGCTCGGGCGGCTCAGAACGAAGGGGCCTGGGCATGGGGGTTGGGACAGCACAGCATGCGCTGATGTCTCCACACCAGCAGGCCCGGCCGAAACGAAGCCGCCGAACCTTTGGCAGCCATCCGGCGTCCGTGCCGGGTCGGCAGGCGGTCGGCTCAGGCGGCGCGTGCGGCCTTCATGGAGGCCAGCAGCCGGTTGCGCGCGATGCCGACATAGCCGGCGTCCAGGTCGATGCCGATGCCGCGGGCCCCCTCCTGCTCGGCAGCCAGCATCGTGGTCCCGGTGCCCATGAACGGGTCCAGCACCACCGGCACCGGCTTGCCGTGCAGGCGCACGCACATGCGCGGCAGCATGATCGGGAAGGTGCCGGGATGGTCGAACTTCTGCGACCGGTTGCGCACGGTCTCGTACGGGATGAACCAGCTGTCGCCGCGGCAGCGCAGGTCCTGGGCGTGGCCGCGCCTGGTGATGTTGGTCTTGTCCTTGAACGGCACGCCCACGGCGAGGCGTTTCAGCGGCACCGCCCCGTCGAGGGTGAGGTGGAACACGTGCTCGTGGTTGCGGTGCAGGTAGCGGGCGCTGTTGATCGGCTTGAAGTGTCCGACGGTTTCCTCGCCGATCGAGATCGACTTGACCCAGGTGATGTGGTTCTGCAGCCGGAACAGGCTGCGCAGCCGCACGATCAGCTCGAACGGCAGCCACGGCATGGCGCTCGAGCCGGTGATGTTGAGGAAGAACGAGGCATCCGGACGCATCACGCGGCGGATGCCGGTCGCCACCTCCAGCATCCAGTCGAGGTAGTCCTGCTCGGCGCGCCGGTCGCCGTAGGAACGGTAGGCGAGCCCGATGTTGTAGGGTGGCGAGGTCACCACCACGTCGACCGACGCGGCCGGGAGCCGCTCCATGACGCGCAAGCAGTCGCCGCGATACAGGATGTGCCGGCCGGCCCACTGCCGCCTGACGATCGGCTCCACGGCAACCGGGTCACGGGCCTGGGCGGGACGGCGATGAGCCGAATCGGTGTCGAGCGAGTCGAATGGCGTCATGGTTGGAATATCACCAGGACGACGCTGATCCGGCCAGACTCACGCCCCCGTTTTCACCGGATCGCCGGCTACCGCGGCAGGAGCACCACGATCCGGCCGCCGGCGTGCATGCCGCCGGCATCGCGCTCGGCAGCACCGTTCCAGCCGAAGAACAGGTCGGCGCGGACCGGGCCGGACACGTCGGTGCCGAGGTCCTGCGCCAGCACGAGGCGGTCGAGCGGCGATCCGTCCGGACGGGTGGTGGCGACGAACAGCGGCACGCCGAGCGGCAGGAAGGCGCGGTCGACCGCGGCGGAGCGGAGCGGCGTCAGCGTCACGCCGAGCGCGCCGGGCGGCCCCTGGTTGGGCGCCACGTCGTCGAGCGGGCGGAAGAACACGTAGTTCGGGTTCTGCTCCATCAGCGCGCCGGCCTCGGCGGGATGCGCCGCGAGCCATCCGCGGATGGACTGCATGCTGACCGCGTCCGGGCTCAGCTGCCCGCGGGCGATCAGCAGGCGCCCGAGCGGCACGTAGGGCTGGCCGTTGCGCCCGGCATAGCCGAGGCGGACGATCTGCCCGCTCGGCAGCCGGATCCGGCCGGAACCCTGCACCTGCAGGAAGAACAGGTCGACCGGGTCGTGCAGCCACAGGATCTCCAGGCCGCGGCCGGCAAGGGCGCCGTGGTCGATCTGCGCCCGGGTCCAGTACGGCACCACGCGTCGGTCCTGCACCCGGCCGGTCGCCGCCTGGCCGCCGGGACGCGGGCTCAGCGTGACCAGCTCCGAGGGGCGGCCGTAGACCGGGACTGCGTACTCGGCGCTGCGCGACAGCGAGCCGGCGAACTCGGGCTCGAAGTAGCCGGTCAGGCTCGCCTCGGCGTCGCCGCGGTCGGAGGCGAGATAGGGCAGGAACCAAGTCTGGAGGTAGCGTCTGACGGTGTCCTCGTCGCCGGACGGCAGCGCGCGGGCGGCCTGGCAGGCGGGCTGGTAGAGGCCCGCCATCCCGGCGGCAGTGGCGGCCTGGGCGCTGCCGCCGAGCCTGGTGTCGGCGGGCAGCCGGCCCAGCCGCTCGCACTCGGCCAGAAGCGAGGGAAGCACGTCGGCTAGACGGTCGCCGTTCCAGCCGGGGATGT
>CAXTOD010000279.1:0-3906 GCA_964245705.1 uncultured Acetobacteraceae bacterium | reverse complement strand
GCCCTCCGGGCCGGCGGCCGCGGCGCCGCGGCAGCCCCTGCCGGGGGCCAGCCGCGGCGAGGGCGCGCCGTTGTCGCGCAACGAGCCGGTCACCTTCCGCGCCGACAGCGTCAGCTACGACAGCAGGAACGGGCTGGTCACCTGGACCGGCCATGTCGAGATCTGGCAGAACGACCACGTGCTGCGCGCGGACAAGGTCACCTTCGACCGCAACACCAACGTCGCCGCCGCGTCCGGGCACGTCGCGATCGTGGAGCCGGACGGCGAGGTGCTGTTCTCCGACTACGCCGAGCTGACGCAGGGGATGCGCGAGGGCGTGATGTCGAACATGCGCTCGCTGCTGTCGGAGAACGGCAAGCTCGCGGCCAACGGCGCTAGGCGCACCGATGGCAAGGTCAACGACCTGTCGCGCGCGGTGTACACCGCCTGCAAGGTGTGCGCGCAGCACCCGGAGCAGCCGCCGTTCTGGCAGCTGCGCGCGTACGACGCCACCGACGACCTGGAGCACAAGCGGCTCGAGTACCGCGACGTGTATCTCGACATGTTCGGGGTGCCGGTGGGCTACCTGCCGTTCTTCTCCACGCCCGACCCGTCGGTGAAGCGGCAGAGCGGGTTCCTGCTCGGCGACATCTCGCCGCACGACAAGCATCTCGGCACCTACATCACCCTGCCCTATTTCTGGGTGCTGGGCCGCTCGGCCGACGTCACCCTGGTGCCGCTGCTGTCGACCAGCACCGGGCCGCAGCTGACCGCGCAGTACCGCCAGCAGCTCAACAGCGGCGTGGTGCGCATCACCGGCGCGGTTGCCTACGACACCACGAACACCGCGGGCTTCTTCGACAACAACACCTTCGTGGCGCCGGTCGACGACAAGGGCGTGCAGGCCTACGTGTACGCCCACGCGCTGTTCGACTACGACCAGCACTGGCGCTACGGCGCCGACATCAACCTGGCGAGCTCGGCCAACTACCTGCGCGACTACCGCATCAGCGGCTACGGCGCCGACGTGCTGGGCAGCAACATCTACCTCGAGGGCTTCGGCGTCGGCGCGTATTCGCGGCTCGACACCAGCTTCTTCCAGGGGCTGAACGCCGGGGTGATCAACTCCAGCGAGCTGCCGTTCGTGCTGCCGCGCTACGAGTACAGCTTCACCGGCGCGCCGGACGCGCTGGGCGGCCGCACCTCGCTCTCCACCAATGACTTCAACATCTACCGCTCGAACGGCACCTCCGATCAGCGCCTGCAGCTCAGCCTGAACTACGACCGGCCATTCCGCGACGCGCTGGGCCAGCTGTTCACCCTCACGGCTCATCTCGACAGCGAGGTGTACAAGGCGTCCAAGCTGGACCTGGTGCCGAACTACAACAACGTGAACGCCGCCAGCAGCGGCCAGGCGCTGCCGACGGTGGCCGTGAAGATGAACTGGCCGTTCCTCAAGACGCTGCACAACGGGTCGGCGATCGTGGAGCCGATCGTGCAGCTGATCGCGGCGCCCAACTCGGGCAACAGCATCAACCGGCACCTGCCCAACGAGGACAGTCTCGACTACGAGTTCACCGACACCACGCTGTTCTCGCTCAACCGGCACGAGGGCGTGGACCGGCTCGACGGCGGCCTGCGCGCCAACTACGCGCTGCACGCCAACTGGAGCTTCAACGGGCACCAGATCGACGCCCTGGTGGGGGAAAGCTACCAGGAGCACATCGACCAGAACCAGCTGCCCGATAGCGGGCTCACCACCCACGCCTCCGACATCGTCAGCCGGCTGAGCTTCACGCCGGCCAGGTGGCTCGACTTCACCGTGCGCGACCGCATGGACCACGACAGCGGGCAGACCCGGTTTGCCGACGGGCTGGTCACCGCCGGGGTGCCGCTGCTGACGGTGAGCGGCGGCTACATCTACAACCAGCGCAGCTACTACTACTACTACAGCAGCAACCCGTTCACCCTGGCGGGGCCGCCGGCGGCGTTCCTGGTGCCGACCAACGAGGGCACGCTCGGCGCGTCGAGCACCTGGAAGCGGTTCCGGGTGTCGGCCTACGGGCGGCGCAACCTCGCCACCAACCAGTTCGTGGCCCTCGGCGGCGACGTCGCCTATACCAACGACTGCTTCATCTTCGACGTTTCGCTCAACCGGCGCTACACCACCATCAACGGCGACAGCGGCGACACCTCCATCCTGTTCACCCTCACCTTCAAGACGCTCGGCACCTTCCCGGTGAACGGCTGACCGGCGTCACAGGACCATCCAGGAACCACCCATGCGCTTCGAGCGATCCTTTCCGGCTCCCACACAGGCTCCGGCCGCCCGCACGATGGCGTCCCGGACGCTTGCGGCCCTGCTTCTCGCCGGCCTGGTCCTGCCGGGTGCTGCGGTTGCGCAGTCGCACCGCCATCGCCCCCAGGGCGCGGCCGCGCCGGATGGCGGCGGCGACACGACGGCGGACACCGGGGGCGCGCCGGCGGGCGCGGCGGCCAAGGCTGCCGGGCCGTCGAAGGACGAGATCGTCGCGGTGGTGAACGGCCAGATCGTCACCCGGCGCGACGTGGAGGACCGGGAACACCTGTTTGCCCTGTCCACCGGCCTGACCGAGAGCCCGGACGTGCTGAACCGGCTGCGGCCGCAGATCACCCGGCAGCTGATCGACGAGCGGCTGCGCATGCAGGAGATCCAGCAGCGCCACATCAACGTGCCGGTGTCGCGCATCGCCGACGCCATCGCCGACATCGAGAAGCGCAACAACATGCCCACCAACGCGCTGCGCGACCGGCTGGCGAAGGACGGGGTCGCGATGACTACGCTGATCGACCAGATCCGGGTGCAGCTGGCCTGGACCGGTGTGCTGCGCGAGCAGCTGGGCGAGCGGGCGCGGGTCACCTCGGCCGAGATCCGGCAGCGGCAGGAGGCGCTCAAGCGCGAGGCCGGGCAGCCGGAATACCAGATCAGCGAGATCTTCGTGCCGGTGGAGGACCCGAAGAACACCGCCGACGCGCTGAAGTTCTCCAACACGGTGATCGGGCAGCTGCACGCCGGCGCGCCGTTCCCGATCGTCGCCGCCCAGTTCAGCCAGAGCCAGACCGCGCTGGACGGCGGCTCGCTCGGCTGGGTGCAGGCGGACAACCTCGATCCCGAGGTGGTGGCGATCGCCAAGGCGATGCCGGTGGGCGCCATCAGCAACCCGATCCGGGTGGCGGGCGGCTACGACATCATCGCCCTGGCCGGCCGACGGGTGAGCGGCACCCAGATGGCGACGGTGCTCGACCTGCGCCAGGCGTTCGTGCCGTTCGACGTGCCGCTCAACCCGCAGGCGCCGACCGCGCAGCAGCAGCAGGCCCTGGCCAAGGCCACCGCCCTGTCGAAGACCGCGCATGGCTGCGGGGAGATCGAGGCCGCCAACACGAGCTACGGGTCCAAGCGGCCCGGCAACCCGGGTGCGGTGCAGCTCGACCGGCTCAACCCGCAGATGGCGCACGTGCTGGATCCGCTGCCGGTCGGGCAGGCCAGCCACCCGCTGGTGTCGAGCGACGGCATTGACGTGATCATGGTCTGCTCGCGGACCGAGAAGAACCTGGCGGAGCGGGACACCGGCGAGATCGCCGACCAGCTGCTGAACGACCGGGTCGAGCTGGTGTCGCGCCAACTGAACCGCGACCTGCACCGCAGGGCGGTGATCGACATGCGCTCCTCGTCCTGACCGGACCTTCCTCCTGAGCGGGGCGGACGCGCCGGCGCCCGGGCGGCTGCCGCCGGACCTGCCGCCGCTGCGCGCGGTGATCGCCGGGCACGGCTGGTATCACGTGCGGCTCGGCCACGGGGTGCCGTGGCTGCCGATCGCCGCCGGCGGCTTCCTGGTCCTGCTGCTGGCCCTGAGCCGGATCCCGGTGGCGGCCCGGGCCCTGTCTGCG
>CAXTOD010000278.1:0-3919 GCA_964245705.1 uncultured Acetobacteraceae bacterium | reverse complement strand
CCTCGATGCCCCGCGCCTCGATGCCCCGCGCCTCGATGCTCGGGCTTCTCGCCTGCCTGCTCGGCGGCATGGGTCCGGCCGACGGGGCCGAGCGGCTGACGCTGCAGGACCTGCGGCTCGCCGGGCGCGTCCTGCACTTCATCGACATGCCGCTCGTCGGAGCGGTCACCCTCGCCGTCGTCTATGCGCAGGACGTCCCCGGCTCTGAGGACGAGGCGCGCGCCGCGGCCTCGTGGCTGTCGGGCGGATTGCGGGTCGGCAACCTGATCCTCCAGCCCGCCCTGGTCGAGCAGAGCGCGTTGTCCGCCCTCCAGGACTACGTCGCGATCGTCACCGCCGAGGGCGTCTACGGTCCTGCCGTGCGCGACGCGATGCGCCAGCATCACGTCCCGTGCCTGACGACGCACCTGTCGCAGGTGCAGGATGGCGGCTGCCTGGTCGGCATCCGGTCACGCCCCGGCGTCAGCATCCAGCTGAACAGCATGGCCTCCGCCTCCGTCGACATCCGCTTCGCCACCGCCTTCCGGATGATGGTGCGGGAACGATGAGCCTCATGGCATCGCGGTCCACGGCCTGGCCCCGCAGGCCGCCGGCCTCCCGCAAGCCGCGTCCCGACTGCTCGGTCCCGCGAGCCGGTCGCGCCCTCGTTCCGTTCGCGCCACGGGCCTGAGCCGATGTCGCACATGTTCCTTTTCCTGGTCAGGGACGTGGACGTCCGCTACCTGCTGGCCACCGCCCTGTGCTGCCTGCCGGGAGCGGCCCTGGTCCTGAACCTGATCGTGCGCGCCGGGAGCGGGCAGGGCCGGCGCCTGCTCCGGATCGCGATCCTCGCCTGCCTGGTCCCGGCGCTGTTCTGGTGCGTCTTCGTCGGCGCCCTGACCGCCGGGTTTCCCAGGCTCGGCGCGACGCTGCCGCTGGGCTCGATGCTGCCCGGCTCCGCCGCCGCGATGGCCGCGAGCGCCCTGACCGGCGCCATCAGGCTTTTCGGCCGCCGCTCCCTGCGCAGCGTCATGCTGATGGGCTCGGCCTTCGCCTGCGGCCTGTCGCTGACGGTGTTCTCCGGAATGGCCGTGCTGGTCAGGCCGTTCGCCCTCGCCTACGACCTGACGGAGGTTCTCGGCATCATGGGCCTCGGCGCCACCCTGGCCGCGTTCGCCTTCTGGGAGGTCGGCAACCCGGCCCGGCCGGACCGGTGGATCAGGGCGACCGCGTTCCTCGCCGCGGCGATGCTGGTCCTGTCGATGGGCTCGCTCGGCGCGATCCTGCCCTTCGACCAGTGGATCGCGGCCAGCGACCAGCCGGACGACCTTGCCACCTCGCCAATCGCCATCGTCCTGTTCGCCGAAGCGGGCGTGGGCCTGCTGCTGGTGCTGTCCGGCTCGCTGCTCGACAGCCTGGCGGCCGCGCGCGACCGGCGCGAGATCGAGCGCGTGCGCCACCTGGCCGACAGCAGCTTCGAGGGCATCCTGATCCACCGGAAGAACCGGATCCTGGACGCCAACAACCGTCTCCTGCGCATGACCGGATACGACCTGGCCGAGCTGAAGCAGATGGGCGTGGACCAGGTCATCGTGCCCGGCTCCAGGCCCGACCAGGACCGCGAAGCGGCAGCGGACCCGGACGAGGGCGTTCCGGTCGAAACCGAGATCAAGGGCAGGGACGGGACCAGCCTGCCGGTCGAGATGCTGTCGCGGCCGATCCACTACGCCGGCGGCCCGGCCGAGGTGACCGCGCTGCGCGACATACGCGACCGGCACGCGGCCGAGGAGCGCATCCGCTACCTGGCCCACCACGACGCGCTGACCGACCTTCCCAACCGGCGCCACCTGGAACAGGCGCTCGACCAGGCCCTGCGCGTGGCCAGGCGCAAGCAGAACCGGATCGCGGTCTGCTGCGTGGACCTCGACGGGTTCAAGGCGGTCAACGACACGCTGGGCCACGCGGCGGGCGACCTGCTGCTGCGCCAAGTCGGCGCCCGGATGCTGGACGAGTGCCGGGAAAGCGACCTGGTGGCGCGGGTCGGCGGCGACGAGTTCGTGGTCGTGCTGCAGACCGGAGCCGGATCGGACCACGCCTCGGTGGTGGCGGAGCGCCTGGTCCAGGCGCTGGGACGGCCGTTCGACCTCGGCGGCGCGTCCGCGCATGTCGGCGCCAGCATCGGCATCTCCTTCTTTCCCGAGGACGGGCAGACCACGGCGACCCTGTTCAAGTGCGCCGACGTGGCGCTGTACCGCGCCAAGGACCGCGGCCGCGGCCAGTTCTGCCTGTTCGAGCTCGGCATGGACCGCGCGGTCCAGGAGCGGCGCGAGCTCGAATGCGACCTGCGCACGGCCCTGTCGACCGGCGCGCTGTCGCTGCACTACCAGCCCCTGTTCGACGGCGGCGGCGAGATCATCGCCTTCGAGGCGCTGATCCGCTGGCAGCACCCGACTCGCGGGCCGATCGCGCCCGATCTGTTCATCCCGCTGGCGGAGCGGTGCGGCCTGATCCTGCCGATCGGCGAGTGGGTGCTGCGCACCGCCTGCCGCACCGCAGCCTCCTGGCCCCACGAGTGCCGGATCGCGGTCAACCTGTCGCCGGCGCAGTTCCAGCGCGGCAGGCTGCCGGAGCTGGTGGCGGACGCCCTGGCCGAGTCCGGCCTGCTGCCCGCGCGCCTGGAGCTGGAGGTCACCGAAGGCGTGCTGATCGAGGACGCGGTGCACGCCCTGGACGTGCTCAACGCGCTGCGGGCGCTGGGCGTCCGGGTGGTGCTGGACGATTTCGGCACCGGCTATTCGAGCCTCGGCTACCTGCACAGCTTCCCGTTCGACAAGGTCAAGATCGACCGCTCCTTCATCAACCAGATCGAGACCGACCGGAACGCCTGGACCATCGTCGACGCCATCATCGCCATGAGCCACAAGCTGGAGCTCGAGGTGACCGCGGAGGGCATCGAGACGCAGGCCCAGCTGTCGATGCTGAGGAGGCAGGGATGCGACGAGATGCAGGGCTACCTGCTCGGACGCCCCATGGCGGAGCACCAGATCGAGGGTTTCGTGCGCGAGAACAGCGAACCCGACATGGTCGGCTAGACCGCGACCGGTTCACGATCGGTCACCGGCCGAGGTCCAGCTCGCTGTTTCGACGAGCATCGTCGCCGATCAGCCGACTACACCTAGTCCGATAATGCTCCGGACACCGTTTTTCCGCGCCCCGACCGGCTTCCAACCGCTCAACCGCTAACCGTCAATCAACCATCGCGGCGGCACGGGCGAGATCGACCGACAGCACCCGGCTCACGCCCCGCTCCTGCATCGTCACGCCGTAAAGCCGGTCCATGTGCGCCATGGTCAGCTGGTGGTGCGTCACCACCAGGAACCGCGTGCCGGTCTCAGCCGCCATGTCGCCCAGCAGCACGCAGAACCGGTTCACGTTCGCATCGTCGAGCGGGGCGTCGACCTCGTCCAGCACGCAGACCGGCGCCGGGCTGCAGCGGAACACCGCGAACACCAGCGACAAGGCGGTCAGCGCCTGCTCGCCGCCGGACAGCAGCGACAGGGTGGCGAGCTTCTTCCCCGGCGGCTGGGCATAGATCTCGATCCCCGCCTCCAGCGGATCGTCCGAGCCCACCCATCCCAGATGGGCGCGGCCGCCGTCGAACATGCGCGTGAACAGCGCCCGGAACTGCCGGTCCACCTGCTCGAACACCGCCGCCAGCCGCTCGCGGCCGATCCGGTTGAGGTGGCCGACCTGGCCGCGCAGGCGGCCGGTCGCGTCCTCGATCTCGTCCCGCTCGCGCCCGATCCCCGCACTCCGTTCTTCCGCCTCGCGCAGCTCCAGCTCCGCGCGCAGGTTGACCGGCCCCATCTCGTCGCGCTCTCGCACCAGCCGGGCGATCCGGCGGCGCAGCCCGGTCTCGGCCGCGTCGGACAGGTCGGCC
>CAXTOD010000277.1:0-3926 GCA_964245705.1 uncultured Acetobacteraceae bacterium | reverse complement strand
CGCAACCTCCGGTTTTGGAGACCGGCGCTCTAGCCAATTGAGCTACACCCCTGCAGCGCCACTGCCTCGCGACCGGATGGGGAGCGATCAGTCCCTCCGCATCGGCCGCACGGCAAACCCGGCGCAGGTCGCGTAAAGAAGGCGTGCGGCCTGTCCTGTCAAGAGCGGGATGGCGGGCAGGAGCGCCGGGCCGGCTCTTGCCCAACCGGGCGCAGCCGCGCTAACAGCAGCCGCGGAGGCGGGCGTAGCATAGTGGTAATGCAGTAGCCTTCCAAGCTACCGAGGAGGGTTCGATTCCCTTCGCCCGCTCCAGCTCCGCACCATCCTGGCCAGCGTCAGGCGACGTGCTGCAGCAGCGCGGCCAGGCTGGTGACGTCCTGGCTGACCTGCGGATGCACGAGCGCCGCCGCGCCGCCGCCGGTCGCGGGTTGCAGGTCGCTCGCGATCGTCGCCAGGACGGTGCCGAGCTTGGCCGGGCTCGCGAAGTCCGCAGCCAGGGCGGGCGCGTCCAGGGCCAGCGTCGACAGCGCGGCGTCGAAGCTGGCGCCGTGCATCATCGAGGTGATCTCCGACGCCAGGTCCGGGAACGCCGACTGGAAGCCGGAAAAGGCGGCGCCGATGCTGGGCGACCGGAGCAGTGCCGGGATGTCGGCGAGCAGCCTCGGCATGTCCTGCGACAAGGACGCCGCCATCGTCGTCGCCTCGGTGTTCTGCAGCCCGTGGGCGGTGGCCGGCACGACCGCCGACACCGCGCCCGTGATGTAGCTGTTCAGGCCGTGATGCTCGTCGAACAGGGTCAGGAACTCGTTTTCCAGGACGCCCACCTGCGCCGGCGTCACCGGGGTGGCCCCTGACACCAGCGCCTGCAGCGAGTAGCCGCTGATCGCCGACGCGAGCGGCGCCAGCTGGGCGGCGTCGGCGGCGGTGCCGAGCTGCACCACCGTGCCGTAGTGATCCATGTGCGCCGTCGTGGCCGAGGCGCTGCCCTTCTCGGCGGTGTCGGTGCCGTAGTTGGCGAACGGGTCGCCCTTGCCGACATAGCTGACGAAGTTGGCGGCGGGCACCGCCGGAGCCTGGTAGCCCGGAACCCCGGAGGAGGCGAACGACACGCCGGCGAGGCCGGTCCGCGACGCGACAAGCGAGGCCAGCGTCCCGCCCAGCGAGTAGCCGGTGACGTAGACGCTGGACGGCAGGATGCCGTGGGCCCTGGCCGCCTGCTGCACCGTCGAGGCGAAGGCGAGGGCATCGGCGAAGCCCTGCACCTTTGACGGGTTCGTACCGCTCAGGATCTGCAGGTCCAGCGCCGTCTGCGCGGCTGTCGAGGTGCCCTGGTAGCTGATGATGACGTTGCCGGAGCGGTCCAGGAACGCCGACGCGTTCACGCCGCTGGCGGTCGAGATCGTCAACGGACGACCGGACTGGCCCTGCATCAGCGTGAGGCCGTAGGCGGATGCCGTGGACGGGTTGAACGAGGCCTCGGCCGCGTCCTCGAAGGTCGGCAGGCCGGGTGCCGGCGCGAACAGGACCGGCAGCGGCGGCAGCGGAGGCGGGTTGCTGGCGATGGCCGGGCTGTCGCTGCCATTATTGGTGTTTGCGCTCATCGTCGTCCCACAAGAACATCTCGATGGGTGTTCTTGTGGACGGAAGAACTTAACGCCGTTCTAAGGCGGCCGGGCAGGATCAACCGCATCTCCGCACGTGCAGGACATCGACCATCTGGCTAGGATCGCCGTCGGTCCGGTCGTCCTGGAGGTGAACCGGACGGACCTCGCCGGATCGGCCCGCGTTGCGGGCCTGTTTCATCCTGGGGAGTGCAAACGATGGGAACCATCACCACGGCGGACGGCACGGAGATCTTCTACAAGGATTGGGGCGAAGGGCAGCCGATCGTGTTCCACCACGGCTGGCCGCTCAGCGCCGACGACTGGGACGGGCAGATGATGTTCTTCCTTGGGCACGGCTACCGGGTGATCGCGCATGACCGGCGTGGCCATGGCCGCTCCACCCAGACCGCCACCGGCAACGAGATGGACACCTATGCCGCCGACGTGGCCGCTCTCGCCGCGGCGCTGGACCTGCGGGACGCGGTGCATGTCGGCCATTCGACCGGCGGCGGCGAGGTGGCGCGCTACGTCGCCCGGCACGGGCAGGGGCGCGTTGCCAAGGCGGTGCTGGTCAGCGCCGTGCCGCCGATCATGGTCAAGAGCGACGCGAACCCCCACGGCACCCCGCTCGCGGTGTTCGACGACATCCGGCGCGGCACCGGATTCAACCGGGCACAGTTCTTCGTCGACATCACGCTGCCGTTCTACGGCTACAACCGGCCGGGGGTGCAGGCCGACGAGGGCGTCCGACGCAACTGGTGGCGCCAGGGCATGATGGGCGGCGTCAAGGCGCAGTACGACTGCATCAAGGCATTCTCCGAGACCGACTTCACCGCCGACCTGAAGGCGATCGACGTGCCGACCCTGGTCATGCACGGGGAGGACGACCAGATCGTGCCGTTCGCCGCGTCCGGGCCGCTGTCGCACGCCCTGGTCCGCGGTTCGACCTTCAAGGCTTATCCCGGCCTGCCGCACGGCATGCCGACCACGCACGCGGAGCAGATCAACGCCGACCTGCTGTCGTTCATCCGGAGCTGACCGGCCGCCCCTGCCGGCCGGCAGGGGCGGCAGGCATCATGAACCAGCCTGCTCCCGTGCCGAGCCCTGCTCCGGCGGCCGGCATGGGCCGGCATAGCGGTAGCCCTTCGCCGCGAGGTCGTGCGGATAAAGCTCGCACGGGTCGGCGATGGCGAACCAGACCGGGTCGCACCATTCCATCACGCACAGGCGTCCGCTCGGACAGTGCTCGAGCCAGTGCAGCGAGCGGTGGGCGCTTCCGTCGGGCGGCAGGCAGGCAGGATCCATGGCAGCGTTTCCTTCGGCTTCATCCCATGCGCGTGGCTGGCTCGTGGTCGGGCGCGATCCCTTCCTGCAGGCCGGACGGGGATCCTTGACGCGTCACGAGCTCGTGACGTCCGGTCGGTGGATCGACACCCTCGGACAAGCGTCGAACCTGTAATCTCGTTGATCTGCCGTGGGAGATCGCATGCTGCCGGATGACGAGAAGGAGCTTCTCAGGCTCGCCGTCGTGAACTCCCTTGCTGCCAAGGCAGCCTGGCAGGCGATGGCGGCCATGGCGGCGCGGAAGGGCCCGGTGACCAAGCGACTGGTTCTCGACGCGTTGTTCGCGGCGCAAACGGAGCTGGACTTCGAGGCGCTGGTGAACGCCGACACGCAGGCCGCCGACATCTCGGCGCGGGCCCGAGACCAGATTCGGCAGTTCCGGGACAGCCTGGCCGACATCGCCCCGTCACCGCCGTTGTTCCAGAAGCCCGTCCCGGAAGCGTCGAGGGCGTCGCAGCCGACCCGGGAACCTGCGCGCGGACGGGACCGTCCCTGAGTGGTCGGCCGCGGCCCGGCGCCTGGCCCGGGCTGCTGGTGGAAGGGGTTGGATTCGAACCAACGTAGGCGTACGCCAGCGGATTTACAGTCCGCCCCCTTTAGCCACTCGGGCACCCTTCCGGCCGGGGAGGCACCTAGGGCCGAACCGGCTGCATGTCAACGGACAGGCCGACGCAAGCGCGCCGCTCGGCTGCAGTGACGATGCGCGGACCAGCGGCTAGTATCGGGGTCATGCCGCCCAGACCCCCAGACCGCCCCGTTTCCCCCGACTCCAGGCGCGCCACGCGGGCGCCCGGCGCGCCGCCGCGTCATCCGGGTGGACAGGCTCGGAACCAGCATGACCGCGACGCAAAGGGTCGGGATCGATCCAAACGGCCGGCAGATCCCGTCGCGCCGCGTCGCGCCGGTGCTGCGCTGCTGCGCCGCGCGCTGCTGGCTGCTGGCCGCTGCGACCGAGATGCATCCTGGGAACCGCTTGCC
>CAXTOD010000276.1:0-3944 GCA_964245705.1 uncultured Acetobacteraceae bacterium | reverse complement strand
GCCGGCATCCCGCCGGCATGGCCGGCGCCCCCGGGCCCGTGCAGCAGGGTCCAGGCCGTGCCCGCCGCCAGCACGCCCAGCACCGCCACCCCGGCCAGCCAGGCCCCGCGGGACCGCGGGGCGTCCGGTGTCCGTGTCAGGTCCCAGTCGTCCCTGGCCGGGCCGCGCGTCCGCGTGTCGAGATCAGGCATGTGGCGCTCCCCGGCGACGGGGCTCCCGCAATGGTGTCGAAAAGTAATATACCGATTGGTAGAATTCCTGGACGCGCCCTGTCAAGCGTTCTAACAGTTCCGGACCGGTTGTGTCCGGGGGGAGGGTTCAACCGCAATGGGTCGGCCGCGCGAGTTCGACATTGACGAGGCGCTGGCCAAGGCGCTGCACCTGTTCTGGCGCAAGGGGTATGAAGGCACCTCGATGACCGACCTGACGGACGCGATGGGCATCGCCAAGCCCAGCCTGTACGCCACCTTCGGCAACAAGGAGGAGCTGTTCCGCAAGGCGCTCGACAGCTACCAGTCGACCTGCATGGCCTTCATGGAGGCCGCGATGGTCGAGCCGACTGCCCGGGAAGTGGTGGAGCATCTCCTGTTCGGCTTTGCCGACGTGACCACCGACTGCGCCCACCCGCCCGGCTGCCTGGAAACCAACGGCGCGCTGGTCTGTTCCGACGGCGCCGACCACATCCGCCGCGAGCTGATCGCCAGGCGTGCTGGGCTGGTGACGGGGCTGGAGCACCGCCTCCTGCGCGCGCAGGCCGCCGGCGACCTGTCCGCCGGCGCCGACCCGGCCGACCTCGCCCGCTACGTGATGACCGTGGTGCAGGGCATGGCGGTGCAGGCCGCGTCCGGAGCCGGCCGGGACGCGCTCCACGCCGTGGTCCGCACCGCGCTCCGCGCCTGGCCGGCCGGCTGAGCCTCGCCGGGCCGCCGGCACGGGACCCTTCGCCTGTCCCGGCGCAGCATGACTTGACCGCTACCGAAGGTATCTGGTGCCTGTAGTCCGGCCTACCCACGCAGGCCGGATGGCGAAGGAAGGTCCGATGAGCCGCCGTGTTTCCCTGGCCGTTGCAGCCCAGATGCTCATCGCCGCGTCGGCGACCGCAGCGACCACCGGTGGCACCGACTGGCCCGCCACGACCATGAACGACCTCCTCGCCGCGCGAACCGCGATCCTCGCCAACCATCCCGGCCCGGTCGATCCCCTGCAGCCCGGCTTCGTTGCGGCGATGGACCGCCGGGAGCAGCAACTGCTTCCCCTGGCCCGCAGCGCGCATGGCGAAGCCGACTGGCAGCGCGTCCTCGAGGACTTCGCCAACGGCTTCGCCGACGTCCACGTCGCCATCCGCTTCACCCCGCCCGCGTCGGCCGCCTGGCCCGGCTTCCTGTCCCGCACCGACCATCCCGGCGCGCCCACCCGCATCGTGCTCGCCGCCGATCCCTCGGCCGGTCCGCATCCGGGCGACACGCTGCTCGATTGCGACGGTCAGTCCGCCGAATCCCTCCTGGCGGAGCGGGTGCTGCGGCCACTGCTCAACGCAGCCCTGTCGCAGCGCCTGCCCGTGGTCTCGCCCGCCCTGTTCGCCGCCGATGCCGACGACCCGGCCGACCAGCCCGCCTCCTGCCGCTTCCGCGACCTCGCCGGCACCGTCAGCACCGTTCCGCTCCGCTGGCGTCCGATCAACCGGTCCGCCCTCGACGTCCGCCTGGCCGAGGCGAGCGGCATCCCCATCCCCCCGCTCGGCCTCCGCCGCCTCGGCGACGTCTGGTTCGTGTCGATCCCGTCCTTCGACTGGGAGAACGCCGACGGCGCCCGCATGCAGGCGTTCCTCGCCAACCTGCGCCGCGCCGCGCCGACCCTGCACGCCGCCCGTCGCGTGGTGATCGACCTGCGCGGCAACCACGGCGGCAACAGCGCCTGGGGCGAGGCGGTCGCGGCGGCGCTCTGGAGCCGGCCTGCGGTGGACGCCGCGGAGGCCACCCTGGACTGGACAACCGATTGGCGTCCGTCCCCCGGCAACGAGAGGAGCCTGCGCCGCAGTGCTGCCTCCGAAAGGCAAGGCGGCCTGCTCTCGCAGGCGGCCGAGTTGGATGCCTTCGCCGACCGCATGGCGCAGGCCCGCGCGGCAAGCCGTGCCCTGCTCGCCGAGCCTGACCAGCCGCATCCCGCCCGCACGCCCTCCGCGGCGTCACCCTTCGCCACCCCGGTGCTGGTGCTGACCGAACCCCGCAACATCAGCGCCTGCCTGGACTTCCTCGACCTCCTGGCCCGGCTCCCGGGCACCGAGCGCATCGGCCTGCCGACCGGCGCCGACACCCTCGACATGGACATCGCCGAGGCGCCGCTGCCCAGCGGGCGCGCGAGCCTGCTCTACCCAATGAAGGTGTTCCGCCATCGCGCTCGCGGCGCGAACGTCGCCTATCAGCCTGCGGTCGCTTGGCCCGGCGGCCCGATGACGGAGGACGCCCTCGCTCGCTGGATCGACACGCTCCCCGCGATCCCTCCGACGCTTCCCGCCGGCAGCCGGCCCACGGCGCTGCCTCCTTCCATCCACCGCAACACCGACGACCTGCGCAAAGGCTCCTGAGCCTTAGACAAAAGGCTCAGGAAAGATCTTCCCCGGGTTCATGGTCCCTTTCGGGTCGATCGCCCGCTTGATCCGCCGCATCGTGTCCAGCTCCGCGCCGCCGCGCCAGTCCGCCATCATGTACGGCTTCAGCCGCCCCACCCCGTGCTCGGCCGAGAAGCTGCCCTCCAGCTCGCGCACCACCGCGCACACCGCATCCATGATCTCGTGGTCGCGCGCCATGAACGCCGCCGCATCCGCCCCCTCCGGCTGCACCAGGTTGAAGTGGATGTTGCCGTCGCCGAGATGCCCGAACGGCGCCATCCGTATGCCCGGGACCAGCGCCTGGCACGCCGCCCCCGCCCGCGCGATCAACTCCGGCACCCGCGACACCGGCACCGACACGTCGTTCTTGACGTTGGCCCCGGCCCGCTTCTGCGCTTCCGCGTGCTCCTCGCGCAGCCGCCAGATCGCCAGCCGCTGCGCCTCGGTCTCCGCGATCACCGCGTCCAGCACCTCGCCGGCCTCGAGTGCTGCCGCCAGCACCTCCTCCAGCAGTCCCCGCAGCCCGCCGTCGTCCCGCGCCGTCGCCAGCTCGACCAGCACATAGTGCGGCGCCGGCTCCCCCAGCGGCAGCACCGCCCCGGGGATCAGCGCGGTGACCAGCCCCATGCCGGTGCCCGACATGTACTCGAACGCCTGCACTGCCGTCGGATCGGCGCCGCGGAACGCGGTGAACAGCGCCAGCGCCGCCTCCGGGCTCGCCACCCCGCATAGCGCCGCCTCCACCTGCCGCGGCCGCGGATGCAGCTGCAGCACCGCCGCCGTGATGATCCCGAGCGTGCCCTCGGATCCCACCAGCAGCTGGCGCAACGCGTAGCCGGTGTTGTCCTTGCGCAGCCGACGCAGCCCCCCGAACACCGAGCCGTCCGGCAGCACCGCCTCGATCCCCAGCACCAGCTCGCGCGCGTTGCCGTAGCGCACCGTGGTGTTGCCGCCGGCGTTGGTCGCCAGCACACCGCCCACCTGCGCCGAGCCTTCCGAGCTGATCGACAGCGGCAACAGGCAGCCGGCGTCCCGCGCCGCTTCCTGCGCCCGCTGCAGCACCACGCCTGCCTCCACCGTCATGGTCATGTCGACCGGATCGATCGCCCGGATCCGGTTCATCCGCTGCAGGCTCAGCACCAGCTCGTCGCCCGAATCCGACACCGAGGCGCCGCCCACCATGCTGGTGTTGCCGCCCATCGGCACCAGCCGCGCCCCCGTCTCGGCGCAGGCGCGCACGCAGGCGGCGAGCGTCGCGGTGTCGGCCGGCCGCAGCACCGCCGGCGTGCGCCCGTGATACAGCCCGCGCCAGTCGGAACAGTACGGCGAGGTGTCG
>CAXTOD010000275.1:0-3944 GCA_964245705.1 uncultured Acetobacteraceae bacterium | reverse complement strand
GCGGCAGCTGGACGCGGTCGATCCACCGTCGGTCGCGCTCCGACCAGGCCCTGACCCAGCCGTCGACCCGGTCGCAGGCCAGCAGCATCGGCGGCGTGCCGGCCACGGCGAAGCCGAGCGCGGAAGACGGCGGGACCGCGATCTCCTCGTGGCTGGCCGGATCCGGCTCGACCGCCTCGTCCCGGGCCGGCAACCCGTCGGCCGCACCGAACGGCGGCGACCAGGCTTCCGCGCCCGGCTCCGCGGGCGCTCCCGCCAGGGCCGTGCCGCAATCCGGACAGAAGCGGAAGGCGAGCGGGAACGGGCCCGGATGGGCGCAGGCGGCCTCGCGGCCGCGCAGACGGGCCTCGGTCACCCGGTCGGTCGGCAGGACGATCCGGTCGCCCGCCACCGCAACAACCGTGAACCGGCCTCCCTCGCGCTGCCAGCGTTCCGGCCCGAACCGGCCGGGCAGGGTCCAGGCGCCGTCGGATGGTCCGGCTCCGCTCACCGTCCGGTCCCGTCGAGCAGGGCCAGGATCTCGCGCGCCGCCGCGTCGGCGGGCGCCTCGTCGCCGGCGGACAGCGAGTCGATCACCGTGCGGAAGCCGGCGCGTTGCGCTCCCGCCGCGTCCGCATCGCCGAGCAGCCGCTCCACCGTCCGCGCCAGCCGGTCCGGCCGGCAGTCCCCCTGCAGCAGCTCCGGCACCAGGCGGCGCCTGGCCAGCAGGTTGACCATCGCCACGTGCTGCACCCGGATCAGCCGGCGGGCGATGGCGGCGGTGAGCGGGTTGACCCGGTACGTGACCGCCATCGGCACCCCCGCCAGGGCCAGCTCCAGGGTCGAGGTACCCGACTTGGTGAGTGCCGCACCCGCGGCGGCGAAGGCGTCGTGCTTGTCGTCGAGCTCCGTCACCAGCACCGGCTGCACTGCCCAGCGACGCACCGCCCGCGCCACCGCCTGCGCCACCACCGGCGACACCACCACCACCGGCACAAGCCCCGGGACCCGTTCCGCCAGGCGGGACAGGGTGCGGCCGAACACCGGCAGCAGGCGCGGCACCTCGCTGCGCCGGCTGCCCGGCATCAGCACCAGCACCTTCGCCGCCGGATCAAGCCCGTGCCGGGCACGGAACCGCGCCGCGTCGCCGGTGCCGGCACCGGACTGCAGCACCGGATGGCCGACGAAGCGGGCGTCGAGCCCGTGGCCTGCGAAGAACGCCGTCTCGAACGGCAGCAGGCAGAGCAGCCGCTCCCACAGGCCCGGGAACTCGCGCACCCTGTGCTCGCGCCAGGCCCAGACCTGAGGCGCCACGTAGTGCACGCGCGGGATGCCGAGCCCCGCGATCCGCCTGAGCAGCCTGAGCGCGAAGCCCGGGCTGTCGATGGTCACCACCAGGTCCGGCCGGGTGGCGACGATGTCGGCTACCGCCTGATCGAGGCGGCGCGACAGGGCGCGGATCCGTGGCAGGATCTCCACCAGCCCCATCACCGCCAGCTCGCGCATCGGGAACAGGGTATGGAGGCCGGCTTCCGCCATGCGCGTGCCGCCGATGCCGCGAAAGGCGAGCCCCGGACGCTGCCGGCGCAGCGCCGCCAGCAGCCGGCCGCCCAGCACGTCGCCGCTGGCCTCTCCGGCCATCAGCCAGATGGTCGGATGCGTCGGATCAGGCGCCGTAGAGCCGCTCAGGGTCGACCTCCGGCTCGGACACGGAAACCAGCCGCCCGTCGCGCAGCGCGTCGAAGAAGCAGGAGCGCCGGCCGGTGTGGCAGGCGACCCCGGTCTGGTCGACCAGCAGCAGCACCGCGTCGCGGTCGCAGTCGAGGCGCAGCTCGACCAGGCGCTGCGTCTGGCCCGAGGTTTCGCCCTTGCGCCACAGCCGCTTGCGGCTGCGGCTCCAGTAGCAGACCTGGCCGGTCTCGATCGTCTCGGCCAGCGCGGCGCGGTTCATCCAGGCCAGCATCAGTACGTCGCCGGTGTCGTGCTGCTGCGCGATCGCGGCCACCAGCCCGGCCGGGTTGAACGCCACCTCGTCCAGCACCGACGGGAGGTCCGGCGCCTCAGCCTCGCCGTTCGCGGCGGGGCCCTCGGCTCGAACGGTCACGAGACCGCCTTCCGCTGGAACGGTCACGAAACCGTCTTCGGCTCGGGCAGGCGCATCCAGTCCGGCACCCGCGCCTGCAGGGTGCCGCCCTCGTGGTCGAGCGCGCCGTGCAGGTGTTCCAGGCGCAGCACGGCCAGCCCCAGGTTCTCCCGCGACGAACGCATGGTGCCGACCTCCCGGCCGTCAGAGGTCAACGGCGTTCCGGGCGGCGGCAGGGCAGTGTCCGCGCTGACCGGCACCAGCCGGCGCTTGAGCAGGCCGCGATACCGGGTGCGCGCGGTCAGCTCCTGGCCCATGTAGCAGCCCTTGGTCCAGGAGATGCCGTCCAGCTCGTCGAAACCGGCCTCGAGCAGCACCGTCCGATCCGGCTCGCAGTCGCGGGTGCCGTCCGGGAGGCCCAGCAGCAGGCGGTGGCGGTCGTAGTCGGCCTCGTCGGCGTCGGCTGTTGCGGGGGCGTCGGCGAGGACGCGCCAGCCGGCCTCGGGCAGGCGGGGATCGGGAGCGGCGACCCAGCCAGGAAGCAGCTCCGGCGTGCCGCCCCAGGCAGCGGACACGGCCAGGGTGGTCCCGGCCACCTCCACCTGGGCGCGCAGCCGGAACCGCGACAGCTTCTGCGCCAGCATCGGCGCCTGCGCCCGCTCGCAGTCGAGCAGCAGCCGTTCGCCGTCCGACAGGATGAAGAAGTCGGCCAGGTACTTGCCCTGCGGCGTCAGCAGCGCCGCCCACACCGCGCGGCCGGGGGCGGCCAGCGACACGTCGTTCGAGACCAGCCCCTGCAGGAAGGATACGCGGTCCGGACCGGACACGGACAGGACGGCGCGATCGGGAAGACAGGCGAGCTTGGACATGCACCGAACTTGGGCGAGCCGGCGCCTTCCGGCAACGGGAGAAAGGGACTAGGAGGTCCGCCCGCGCTGCCGGAGCCCCGTCGTGACCCGCATCCTGTTCATCACCGCGACCCGGCTCGGCGACGCGGTCCTGTCCACCGGGCTGCTGGACCACCTGCTGCATCACCTGCCGGATCCGCAGGTGACGGTCGCCTGCGGCCCGGTGGCGGCCGGGCTGTTCGAGCGGATGCCGGGGCTGTCGCGGCTGCTGGTGATGGAGAAGCGGCGCTACGACCGGCATTGGCTGTCGCTGTGGCGCGCCTGCGCGGGCACGCGCTGGGACCTGGCGGTGGACCTGCGCGGTTCCGCCGTCACCCTCCTGCTGCGGGCACGACGGCGCGCGATCATGCGCGGCGGCCGCCGCCCCGGCCACCGCATCGCGCATCTGGGCGGCGTGCTCGGGCTCCTGCCGCCGCCGCCGCCGGTGGCCTGGACCGGACCGGCCGACGAGCGGCGCGCCGAGGCGCTGCTGCCACACGGTCGGACGCTGGTCGGCCTCGGCCCGACCGCGAACTGGACCGGCAAGATCTGGCCGGCGGACCGGTTCGCGACCCTGTTTGGACGGCTGCGCGAGGCGGTGCCGGACGCGGTGCCGGTGGTGTTCGCCGGGCCCGGCGCGGTTGAGCACGCGCTGGGCCAGGCGCTGATCGACCGGCTTCCCGGCGCGATGGACCTGCGCGGCCGGCTGACGCTTCCCGAGGCGGCGGCCTGTCTGCGCCGCTGCGCGCTCTATGTCGGCAATGATTCCGGGCTGATGCACCTGTCGGCGGCGACCGGCATCGCCACGCTCGGCCTGTTCGGCCCCAGCCGTCCGTCGGAATACGCGCCGGTCGGCCGGAAGGCCCGGTTTGTCGCGGCACCCGGACCGGAAGGCGAGGCGCCGATCGGCGGGCTCGACGTCGAGGCGGTGACGGACGCGGCGCTGGCGCTGCTGGCGCGGGACCCGGTGCCATGAAGGTGGCGCAGGTCATGGC
>CAXTOD010000274.1:0-3967 GCA_964245705.1 uncultured Acetobacteraceae bacterium | reverse complement strand
AAGCGTCGTCTTGCCGTAGCCGCTGCGCCCGATGATCACGGTGATGCTGCCGGCCTCCAGGTACAGGTCGATGGGCCCCAGCACGGATGCCGCGCGGTAGGACTTGCGCAGGCCCTCGACGTGAACCGCATGCGCCATCTCAGCGTCGCGCCGTGTCCTGCCAGGCGACCAGCCGGCCGCCGAGCGACGACACGGCCAGGTCGCTCAGCTTGCCGCACACCCCGAACAGCAGGATCGCCACCAGGACCCGCTCGGGACGCCCGGTCTGCTCCCCGTCGTCGAGCACGAAGCCGAGCCCGTTCGACGCGCCCAGCAGCTCGGCAGCGGACACGAACATCCAGCCGAGCCCCAGGCCGCTGCGCACCCCCGTGACGTAGGCGGGCAGGGCTGCCGGCAGCTGGATGCGCAGCAGGCAGCGGAGCCGGGAGAACCCGTGCACCGTGCCGACCTCGATCAGCTTGCGGTCGACGCCCGCGATGCCGCTCATCAGGTTGAGGTAGACCGGAAAGAACACGCCCAGCGCGATCAGGGTGATCTTCGACCCCTCGAAGATGCCCAGCCACAGGATGAACAGCGGCACCCAGGCCAGCGAGGGCACGCTGCGCAGCGCCTGGACCAGCGGGTCCACGAGGCTGCGTCCCAGGCGGGACGCGCCGCTCAGCGCCCCCAGCAGGGTGCCGGCGGTGACGCCGATCGCGAAGCCGATCGCCAGCCGGCCGGCCGTCGCACCGACGGCCCGCGCCATCTCCCCCGTCGCCGCCATGTCCACCAGCGTCCTGACCACCTGGGCCGGCGGCGGCAGCACGGACGCGCCCACGGTGCCGCTGGCCGTCGCCGCTTCCCAGGCGGCGAGCAGGCAGAACGGAACGACCAGCCCCAGCACGGGGCCGGGGACGCGGGTCCCGGTCATGATCAGCGGATGCCGAGCGCCGTCGTGAAGGAGGTGTTCACCAGGGTGGCGGCGGCCTTGTCGATGTCGCCGCCGGCCGCGATCTTGCCGCTCGCCTTCAGGATCGGTGCCGCGGCCAGGATGCCCGCCAGCTGCGCCGGCCCGACCGCCCCGGTCCCGAAGTCGACCCGGCTGAGCTGGAGCCTGGCGACGTCGAGGCCCAGCCCGGAGGCGTGGGCCAGGATCTGCGCCATCGCCTCGGGGTTGGCGACCGCCCAGCGCCGCGCGCGCGCATAGGCCTGCAGCACCTGCCTGACGACGTCGGGGTGCGCCGCCTCGAAATCCTCGCGCACCAGAAGCGTGCCGGGCGAGATCAGCGCCTTGTTGCGGTACAGCAGGACGTCGTGGTTCTGCAGCTCCGCTTCCGCCATGAACGGGTCCAGGCCGGCCCAGGCATCCACCTGGCCGGCATCGAGCGCCTGCCGGCCCAGCGGGTGCTGCAGCGGCACCAGGGTGACATCTCCGGCGCCGAGGCCGACCGTCGCCAGCGCACGCAGCAGGAAGATGTTGGGGTCCGTCCCCGGGGTGGCGGCGACCCGCCTGCCCTTCAGGTCCGAAAGCCTGGCGATGCCGGAATGCGGCGGAACCACGAGCGCGGTCCATTCCGAGGTCGCGGTGACGGCGATCACCTGGATCGGCGTCGCGTTGGTGCGGCCGAGCAGGGCCGCGGACCCCGCGGTCTGGCCGAACTGGATCGAGTTGCCGCGGAGGAACTCGAGCGCCTTGTTGCTGCCCTGGCTCAGCACCCAGTTC
Source organism: uncultured Acetobacteraceae bacterium (assembly GCA_964245705.1). GTDB lineage: Bacteria > Pseudomonadota > Alphaproteobacteria > Acetobacterales > Acetobacteraceae > Lichenicola. The sequence continues at coordinate 2,265 of CAXTOD010000274.1, read as the reverse complement.
ACCGTCGTGCCCGGGCCGACGGCGTCCTGCAGGAACGACTTCTCCTTCAGCACCAGGCTCAACGGGTCGTAGTACGCATAGGAAAGGCTCAAGCTGGCGACCGGCCCGGCACAGGCCGGACCGGTGCCGGCGGCCGCGCCGAGCGCCAGGATGGCGGCGGCGGCGAGCCTGCGGACGGGTTTCATCCGACGTTCCACCATTCCCCCGGCGCGTGCCCCGACGGTTCCCGGCGACATGCCGGGCCTGCCGTTCCGCCCGACCGGACATCCGCCGGCGTGCATCCCGGTCCCGGGCTTGCCGGGCAGCCGGCCTGCCGGCGCCGTTCCGTGCTGCAAGGGCAGCCGTTCCGGATGGGCGCCCTGTCCTGGCGACGCGAGCGTGCTGGTCAACGAGCCGGTCCTCCTTCTGCCCGAGCGGCCTGGTCCCGCAGCGCCGTCCCGGGGTTCCGGGCTGCCGGAACAAACCCACGATTGAAGCCAGTGGAACTTCGCCTGGCCCCGTATACTCTCGGCTACCGACCGAAAACCAGGGGTCCGCCCCGAATATCACGACGCATCGAGGGCAGTTCCACGCCTGGCGTCCGCATCACGGCCATCCCGCGCCCGCCGCAACCTCGCCGCGCCTCCCCGTGTCGTGCCGCCGGCCGCCAGGCTCGTGCTCGTCGTCCTGTTCGCCGCCGCGTCGCCGGGGGGTCCGCGCAACCGGCAGCCCGGTCTCCATCCTCGTCAACGACCCGGTTCCTGCCCGCCGTCGCCGCACCCGGGACGGCGCCGGTCGCGTGCCACGGGAAGGCAACGCCGTGTTCCCCGCACGCCGTCCCGACGGCCGGTCCGGACGACGCGCCGCTGCTTGCCGCGCCGAACGTTGCGGTGCCCGCCGCCGGTCGGCATCATGTCCTGCGACATTGCGGCGTCCCGCCCGGGGATGCACGGCAGCCTCAGCCGGCCCAGCGATGCGCCAGCGGACCGATGTCGATCGCGATCCCGCCCTGCGCCTTGATCCGCCCGCAATAGATGACGCCGAGCGGACCCGGCGCCGACACCAGGAACACGGCGCCGCGGAACGGCACCACCAGCTGGTCCAGCACGCGCCCGTGCCCGTCCGGCAGGAAGCCGGCCGCCTCCACGCCGTCGGCGGGCACCGGCATCGAGGCGTCGCGCGGAACCGGGATCGTCCGCGTCTCGTCGACCCCGCAGAAGCGCCCGAGCTTCTGGAACAGCGCCGGATAGGGGCCGACGACGCCCAGGAACGGCAGCCCGCTCAGCAGCGGGCGCAGGTACGGCACGCGCTCATGGAGGACGTCGAGCACGTGGACAACGGTGAACGCGGTGCCGGCATGGCCGGTCGAGACCCGCTGCATCTCGGCCAGGAAGCCGAAATGGTACGGCTCGTCGCGCAGCCGCTCCGGCTCCGGCAGGCCGATCACGTCGGCGCTGCGCAAACCGTCGTTGAACGCCCGCTCCAGCCCGGCAAGCACGACCACGCCGAGCGCCTCCGCCTGCGCGCCGAACCAGCCCTGCCACACGCTGTCCAGCATCGCCGACAGCTCGGGCGGCCGCAGCACGCGGTTGGCGTCCCGGCTGAGGAAGCAGACGAACCGGGCGAGCGCGATGTCGAGCCGGACCAGGCTGAACGGTTCCCGCTCCGCCATCGCCTGCGCCAGGCGCTGCGACACCGCGTCGGGATCCAGCCAGCGCGCCGAAACGCGCAGCGCCAAGGCATCGGCGCGCACGGCCTCGCGGTCGACCGCCAGCGCCAGCCTGGCCACCGCCAGGTGGGCATAGGGCGGATACGGCGACGGACCCTCCGCCGCCAGCCGGTCCAGCAGCTCCTGGCCGTCGCACAGCTCGCCGTAGCGGCCGGTGATCGCCAGCGCGCTGGTGTAGTTCCACAGCGTGTCGTTGGCATGCCCCAGCGCCGGGACGGCCGCGCGCAGGAACGGCACCGCGGCGGCGAAGTCGCCGGCACGGCACAGGGCGGCCCCGAGCTCACTGTTGAGGTGAGGATCGTCCGGCAAGGCCTGGACCAGGCTGCGCAACGCCCGCAGCGCCAGCGCCGGGTCCCCCCCGCGCGCGAGCTCGAGCTGCAGCCGGTAGACGGGCGCCACGTCGGGCCAGAGCGCCAGGGCCCGCCGGCACGCCTCGAGCGCGGCCTCGGCCTCGCCCCGCCCGGCCAGCAGCCGCGCCTGGTGATGCCAGGCTTCGGGATCGGTCGGGTCCGCCTGCAGCCGGGCCGCCACCACGGCCGTCTCCGCGGCGTCGGGCC
>CAXTOD010000273.1:0-4018 GCA_964245705.1 uncultured Acetobacteraceae bacterium | reverse complement strand
GGTGCGGCCGGCGCCGTAGCTGGGCCAGTCCAGCGCCACCGGGCCGATGGACGGGTGTCCCGGTGTCGCGTGGGCGAGCGAGGCGCGCGCCGCCTCGACCAGGCCGGTGATCTCCTCCGGGTCCTCGCCGCGGTAGCGCAGCAGCATCATGAAGGCGCCGAGCTGCGCCGGGTGCACCGCGTCCGCCAGCACCAGGGCGAACGCGTCCCGCGCTTCCTCGCGGGTGAGCGCGCGCGAGCGGCCCGGGCCGCGGCCCAGGGTCGCGACGTAGCCGGCGAACCGCGCTTCCGCCTCCTTCGCCCCGTCGGTCATGCTGCCTCCCCGGCGGATGTGCCGGTTTTTCCTCGAAATGGAGGAGGTTTGTCGTAAACTCCCCGCCGTGAACGCCTTGACCCCGATCAGCGGCCGCCAGACCATCGAGGTGGTGTACGACCTCGTATGCCCGTGGTGCTATCTCGGCGTCCAGCGCCTGCTCGGAGCCCTGGCGCAGCGCCCCGACACGCCGTTCGAGCTGGTGTGGCGGCCCTTCCTGCTTAACCCGGACATCCCGCGGGAGGGACTGTCGCGGCAGGACTATGCGATCCGCAAGTACGGCGGCGAGGACCGGGCGCGCCGGCTGCATGCCACCGTGAGCGAGCTCGGCCTGCAAAGCGGCGTCAGGTTCCGCTTCGACCGCATCCGCACGATCCCGTCCAGCATCGACGCGCACCGGCTGGCGGTGTGGGCGTCCCGCTACGGCCTCGCCACGGCGATGGTGGGCACGCTGTTCGCGGCGCACTTCACTGACGGCGCCGACCTGGGCGATCCGGAGGTGCTGGCCGGCCTTGCCGCCGCGGTGGGGTTGGACGCGGCCGCCGCGCGCCGGTTCCTGCGCGGCCGCGACGGCAGCGACCTGGTACAGGGGGAGAACCTGCGCGCCCACCGGCGCGGCATCGGCGGGGTGCCGTGCTTCGTGTTCGGCGGCAGGCTGGCGGTGTCGGGGGCGCAGGAAGTGGAGGTGTTCCAGCGCCTGCTCGACGTGGCGACGCTGGACCCGGTGGCCGCCTGACCGGAGCCGGTTGGAGCCTTCCGTTCTACTTGCGCACCGCCGTCACCTCGATCTCGACCAGCCAGCCCGGGTTGGCGAGGCCCGCCACCTGGAACGCCGAGCGGGTCGGCAGGTTGGGCTGCGCCGTCGTGCCGAAGAACTGGGTGTACGACTTCATCATGCCGGCGAAGTCGATCTTCCCCAGCTTCGGGTCGGCGGCCAGGTAGACGTGCATCTGCACCACGTCGGCCATGGTCAGGTGCAGCCCGGCCAGGGCGGCCTGGATCTTGGTCAGCGCGCTCTTCACCTGGGTGGCGGTGTCGCCATAGGCGGCAATCGTGCCCTGCATCGGGCCCAGCGACGGGTCGAGCGGGTCGGCGCCCATGCCGGACAGGTAGATCGTGGTGTAGCCGGGCGGCACCTCGATGGCGGAGGCGATCGGGAACTTGCCGGTGGCGTGGCGCACGAGGTCGTCGGCGCGGGCCGGCAGGGCGGACGCGACGCCGGCGACCAGCAGCGCCGCGGGAAGCGCGAGGGAGGAGCGGGCGCGCAGGGTCCTGGTCATCGGGCTCATCTCTCGATCGTGGGGTCGGGGGCGCGGACGGCGGCGACGTCCTCCGGCTTCACCGTGTCGGTGTAGCCGTTGCCGAAATGGCTGCGCACGTAGTTCACCACCGCAGCGACCTGCGCGTCGTTCAGCTCGTTGCTGAGCCAGGGCATCGCGCCGTAGCCGTTCAGCACCACGTAGACGGGATAGCCGCCGTTCCTGAGCTTGGCGTTGCCGGCCAGCGCCGGGATCCGCGCCGCCCCCACGCCGCCGCGGGCGTTGGCCATGTGGCAGCCCTGGCAGAGCTCGGTGTAGATCACCTGGCCGTCGGTGCTGGTGACGGCCTGGCCGGCGATGTTGGCGGCGGCGTCGGCCAGGGCGCGGCCGGGACAGGCGGCGAGGCCCAGGAGCAGGAGCGCACCGAACTGCCGCACGACGCGCATCAGGCGGCTCCCACGGCGCGCTGGTGCAGCCGGGTGATGGCGCTGACCGAGGACAGGATGGCGCCTTCCTGCCAGCAGCCGACATAGGAGGCGTGCTCGCCCGCCAGCACCAGCCGCCCGTCGATGGCGGTCAGCGCCGCGTAGTGCGCCTTGCGGGCTTCCTCGCTCCAGGTGGCGCAGCAGCCGAGCGTCCACGGCATCCGGCTCCAGGCCACGCCGACGCCGTTGCTGAACTCCTGCCTGTACTGCCTGTGCAGCACGCTGCCCTGGCGCAGCGCCTCCTCGACGCGCTGTTCCGGCGTCATGCCGGCGAATGCGTAGGCGGCGGTGCCGAACATGTAGCCGCCCAGCAGCACGGCCGGGGTGTCGGCGAAATAGTTGGTGCTGGGATAGGAGATCTGGCTGATCGGCTGGTCGGTGAAGGAGATGCCGCCGTAGATCTGCTCGTCCTGTTCCCAGAAGCGCCGCTTGAACTCTAGGCCGATCTTCACCGAGGACGCATACGGCACCGCCTGGATCGCCGCCTTCATCGGCCCGCCCGCCTGCACGTCGATCTGGCTCAGCACCGAGAGCGGGATCGTGCACACGCACCAGTCCGCCTTGGCCTGCGCGACTGCGCCGCCATGGTTGTTGTCCTCATACGTGACGGTGACGCCGCTGGCGTCCTGCGCGATCCGCGTCACCTTGACGTTGTGGGTGACCAGGTCGCCCACCTGCTTCGCGAAGCCCTTGCCGATCATGTCCATGCCGCCGACCGGCTGGAACATGGTGGTCTGGAAGTCGTAGCTCATGTTGAACGACAGCCATTCCCACAGGCCCGACTTCATCAGCTCGGAGCGTCCGAACAGCGCCGCCGGCACAGGAGCTCCGTCCGGGCCGCCGCCCTGCGGCCTGGCGAAGCCGCGGTGCAGCGAGGCGAGGGCGCCGCTTCGGTAGCTGTAGTCCTTGCCCAGCAGCCCCCAGCCCCGCATCGCGGCCAGCAGGTCGCGCTTCTCCTCGTCGCTGATCGGCTGGTCGAGGCGGTTCTGGTTGATCGCCTTGGCCAGCAGCTCGGCGGTGTAGCCGGTGAAGTCCGCCTGCACCTCGCGGTAGCGCTGCGGCTGGCCGCCGAACGCGGCCGAGCTGTGCAGCAGGGCGTTGTGGTTGACCTCGATGAACGGTTCCAGCTGCACGCCGAATAGCTTGCAGTAGTGCAGCAGGCCCTGGTGGTGGTACGGGATCCGCCAGGGCCCGGGGTTGATGTAGTTGCCGGGGGCGAAGCTCACGTGCTGGGTGGCGCCGCCGAGCTCGGTCAGGGTGTCGCCGCCGCGCAGGCTGAAGTTGCGGCCGCCGGAGCGGGACTGGTACTCCAGCACGCGCACCCCATAGCCGGCGCGGCGCAGCTCGTAGGCGGCCAGCATGCCGGCCAGGCCTGCGCCCCGCACCAGCACGGTGGTGCCGGGCCTGGCGCCGGACAGGGACGGCGAGCCGGCGAAGTCGGTGCCGGTGGCGTGGCCGAGGCGGGTCATCGCCTGGTACATCGCGGCACTGCCCGCCGCCACGCCGATCCGCATCAGCAGCTGCCGGCGCGTCGAGGTCGGTGCGGTCGGTCGGTTCAAGGCGGCTGGCTCCCGTGGTGCGACGTCGTGCAAAAGGAAGCTATTCCCCGTGCTTTCGCGACGTCAAGCAGGCGATTTATTAGTCATATGACGCATTGATATGCAAAGCAGGTGATGCTTATCGGTCACATGCCACAAGCTTGCGTGTTTATCGTGCATCTGGTCGCTTGCGTTTCGTATCGAATTCGTTGGACTCATCGCGAACCGGCAACGGATCGGCCATGGCACGACCCTATGCCTGCGATACGCCGCCCGGAAGCCCGGGCCGAGATGGAGACCAGGAATGCGAGTGATCGGTGCCGGCGCGTTTCGGACTCTGCTGATGCTGACGGCCTGCCCGCTCGCCACGGCGGTTGGCACAACGCCCGCGCTGGCCCAGGCCGCGCCCGATGCCACCGCCACC
>CAXTOD010000272.1:0-4055 GCA_964245705.1 uncultured Acetobacteraceae bacterium | reverse complement strand
CCGACACGCCGCCATGCGCCTTGGCGATGTTGTTGATCAGCTCCTGGATCAGCACCGTCTTGCCCACCCCGGCGCCGCCGAACAGGCCGATCTTGCCGCCCTTCAGGTACGGGCAGAGCAGGTCGACCACCTTGATGCCGGTGACCAGGATCTCCGACGACGCGGCCTGCTCCTCGAAGGACGGCGCGTCGCGGTGGATCCCGTAGTACTTGGCGGCGACCACCGGGCCGCGCTCGTCGATCGGCTCGCCGATCACGTTCAAAATCCGGCCCAGCGTGCCCGGACCCACCGGCACCTGGATCGCCGCCCCGGTGTCGCGCACCTCGGTGCCGCGCACCAGCCCGTCGGTGGAGTCCATGGCGATGCAGCGCACCTCGCGCTCGCCGATCTCCTGCGCGACCTCCAGCACCAGCTTCAACTCGCCCACCTGGCAGGTGAGCGCGTTCTGGATGTAGGGCAGCTCGCCCTCGAACTGCACGTCGACCACAGGCCCCTTCACCTGGATGACACGGCCGACGATGTTGCGGCCCGCGTTGGGGGACGGGGCGGCAGGCGCCTCGATCGTGGTGGACATGGGTTGGGCTCCTGCGGGCGGGGATCAGACGGCTTCGGCGCCGGCGATGATCTCGATGAGTTCGGTGGTGATGTTGGCCTGTCGCGTGCGGTTGTAGTTCTGCGTCAGCCGGTCGATCGCCTTGCCTGCGTTGCGGGTGGCGCTGTCCATCGCCGTCATGCGCGCGCCCTGCTCGCCTGCCGCACTTTCCAGCATCGCCCGGTACAGCTGGATGCCGAGGTTGCGCGGCAGCAGCCGGGCCAGGATGGTCTCCTCGTCCGGCTCGAACTCGTAGGACGCGTCGCCCGGCGTGCCATGCTCGTTGTCGTTGGACGGCAGCGCCAGCGGCACCAGCTGGACCTCGGTCGGCGTCTGCGACATCACGTTGTTGAAACGGTTGAACACCAGGGTGGCGACGTCGAACTCGCCGCGCTCCAGCATTGCCGTCAGCCGCTCGCCCAGCTCGGCGGCGGCGGAGAACGCCACGTCCTTGCCGGCGGAGCCGGGGATGCGGTCGAGGATGCGGTCGCGGTACTCGCGCTGCAGGTAGTCGGCACCCTTGCGGCCAACGGGCAGCAGCTTGACCGTCTTGCCCTCGCCTTCCAGGCGCTGCACCAGCCGGCGAGTGGCACGGCCGATGTTGGCGTTGAAGCCGCCGGCCAGCCCGCGGTCGCTGGTGACCGAGATCAGGAGGTGGACCTGGTCCCGGCCGGTGCCGACCAGGAGCTTCGGCGCGCCCTCGCGACCCATGGTGTTGCGGGCGAGCTCGGCCAGCATGCGCTGCATCGCTTCGGCATACGGCCGCGCTGCTTCCGCCCGGCTCTGCGCCCGGCGCAGCTTGGCGGCGGCCACCATCTTCATGGCGCTGGTGATCTTGCGCGTCGACTTGACGCTGGTGATCCGCGCCCTCAGCTCCTTCAGCGACGGCATCGGCCGGTCAGTCCTGGGTGAAGCGCTTGGTGAAGTCGGTCAGGAACTGGCCCAGCTTCTCCTCGACGTCCCTCTTGACCTCGCGCTGGTCGCGGATCGAGTCGAGGATGCCCTGGTCGTTGGCCCGCAGCTCGGACAGCATCTGCCGCTCGTAGCCGACCACCTTGTCCACCGGCACCTTGTCCAGGAACCCGCGCGTGCCGGCGAACAGCACCGCCACCGTCTCCTCCACCGGATACGGCGTATTCTGCGGCTGCTTCAGCAGCTCGGTCAGGCGCGCGCCGCGTCCGAGCTGCGCCTGCGTCGCCGCGTCGAGATCCGACGCGAACTGCGAGAACGCCGCCATCTCGCGATACTGCGCCAGCTCCAGCTTGATCTTGCCGGCGACCTGCTTCATCGCCTTGATCTGCGCGGCCGATCCCACCCGCGACACCGAGCCGCCGACGTTCACCGCCGGGCGTATGCCGCGGAAGAACAGCTCGGTTTCCAGGAAGATCTGCCCGTCGGTGATGGAGATCACGTTGGTCGGGATGTAGGCCGACACGTCGCCGGCCTGGGTCTCGATCACCGGCAGGGCGGTCAGCGAGCCGCCGCCATGCGCGTCCGACATCTTCGCCGCCCGCTCCAGCAGGCGCGAATGGAGGTAGAACACGTCGCCCGGATAGGCCTCGCGCGCCGGCGGGCGGCGCAGCAGCAGCGACATCTGCCGGTACGCCACCGCCTGCTTGCTGAGGTCGTCGTAGGCGATCAGCGCGTGCATGCCGTTGTCGCGGAAGAACTCGCCCATCGCGGCACCCGTATAAGGCGCCAGGTACTGCATCGGCGCCGGCTCGGACGCGGTGGCGGCCACGACGATGGAGTATTCCATCGCGCCGTTCTCCTCCAGCGTGCGCACGATCTGCGCCACCGTGGAGCGCTTCTGGCCGATGGCGACGTAGATGCAGTACAGGGTCGTCTTGTCGTCGCCGCGGGCGTTCACCGGCTTCTGGGCGATGAAGGTGTCGAGCAGGATCGCGGTCTTGCCGGTCTGGCGGTCGCCGATGATCAGCTCGCGCTGGCCGCGGCCGATCGGCACCAGGGCGTCGATCGACTTGATCCCGGTCTGCATCGGCTCGCTGACCGACTGGCGCGGCATGATGCCGGGCGCCTTCACCTCGGCGCGGCGTCGCTCGACGTTCTCCAGCGGGCCCTTGCCGTCGATCGGGTTGCCGAGCCCGTCCACCACGCGCCCGAGCAGGCCGCGGCCCACCGGCACGTCGACAACGGTGCCGGTGCGCGACACGGTATCGCCCTCGCGGATCGCACGGTCGTCGCCGAAGATCACGATGCCGACGTTGTCCGCTTCCAGGTTCAGCGCCATGCCGCGCACGCCCGCACCCGGGAACTCGACCATCTCGCCGGACATCACGTTCTGCAGCCCGAACACGCGCGCGATGCCGTCGCCGACCGACAGCACGGTGCCGGTCTCGGCGATGTCGCTTTCGCTGTCGAAGTTGGCGATCTGCCGCTTCAGGATGTCCGAAATCTCGGCGGGACGGATCTCCATCACGCAGCTCCCTTCATGGCGTAGTGCAGGCGGGCCAGGCGCGAGCGCAGGCTCGCGTCGTACAGGCGGGCGCCGACGCGCACCACCAGGCCGCCGAGCAGGGCGCGGTCCACCCGCTCCTGGATGTTGACGCGGCCGTAGCCGGCCTCTGTCAGCCGGGCCAGCAGCTGGGTGCGCTGCAGGTCGGTGAGCGGATGCGCGCTCGCCACCTCGGCCACCACGATGCCCCGGCGCGCCGCCACCAGGGCGGCAAAGCCGTTCAGGATCGCGCGCAGCTCGGACAGGCGCCGGTTGTTGGCGACCACGCCGACGAAGTGCTGCAGCAGCGAACCGAAGCCCTGCGCCGCCATCGCCGCCAGCACCGCGTCGCGCCCCTGCGCCACGTCCAGCACCGGGTCCGCCAGCAGGGCGCGCAGCGGCGCGCTCTCGTCGATCAGCCGGCCGAGCGCGTCTGCCTGGTCCACCGCCTCGTCCAGCGCGCGGCGCTCGTCGGCCAGCTCGTACAGGGCGGTCGCATAGCGGCCGGCCACGCCACCAGCCGCGTTGACGGTCTGAGCTGTCGTACCGCCCGGGCTCACTCTTGTGCGTTCCTTCGATTTTTGCGGAATTATGGCCCGCTTAGACCGTTGCGGGCCTCTACCATGGGGTCCATGACCACGCAACACGAACACGGCGGCGCTCCCGATCCGGCTCCGGGACCGGACCGGGCGCCGCTGATCCTCACCCTGGAGCTGGCGCAGCCGGCGCAAGGATTGTTCCAGTCGCTGCGCGATCGGCACTTCCCGCCCGGCCGCAACGTGGTGCCGGCGCACGTGTCCCTGTTCCACGCCCTGCCCGGCGCGGAGATGCCGGCGATCCTGCGCCGGCTGCGCGCGGTTGCCGCCACCCGGCCGCCGGTGCGGGTGGAGGCGCCGTTCCTCCTCGGCCGCGGCGTCGGCTTCCGGCTCGGCAGCCCGGCCCTCGCGGCGCTGCGCGCCGGACTCGCCCGCGACTGGAGCCCCTGGCTCACGCCGCAGGACCGGCAGG
>CAXTOD010000271.1:0-4057 GCA_964245705.1 uncultured Acetobacteraceae bacterium | reverse complement strand
CCATGGTGCCCACCACCTCGGGATGGCCGGCATGGCCGATCATCAGGATGTGCCGGCTCTCGGGACCGCCCTCGGCGAAGTGGCGCTCGGCCTCGCGGTGCACCTTGGACACCAGCGGGCAGGTGGCATCCAGGTAGAGCAGGTTGCGCCGCTCGGCCTCGGCCGGCACCGTTTTCGGCACGCCGTGGGCGGAGAATACCACGTGGCCGTCGGCCGGCACCTCGTCGAGCTCCTCGACGAAGATGGCGCCCTTGGCTTCCAGCTCCTCGACCACGGTGCGGTTGTGCACGATCTCGTGGCGCACGTAGACGGGGGCGCCGTAGCGGCGCAGCGCCTCCTCGACCACGCGGATCGCCCGGTCCACGCCAGCGCAGAACCCGCGCGGGCCGGCCAGCAGCAGCTTGAGCCGCGGCAGCACGTCCTGCGCCGGCGTGGCGATGATCGGCTGGTCAAGCATCTGGTCCGGCATCTTGTTCCCCAAACCCGCGTCGGGTCCTATATGGCGTCCCGCCGGTCCGGACGCAAAGTCCCGGGCGACGCCTGCAACGCCGTTCCTGCCTTACAGGGACGGCCGGTCGAAAGTCGAGAATGAACCTGTCGAAGCCGATCCGCCTGTCCCGGTTGGCGTTGCCGTCCGCCTTCCATGCGCGCGCCCTGCCCATGTCGGCACCGGCGCTGCTGGGGCCGGCGCTGCTGGCATCGGCGCTGCTGTCCGGATGCGGGCCGCAGAACCCGGACTCGTTCGCGCCCGCCTGCGCCTCGGTCGGGCTGCTGGCGGAGGCCGCGGACTACACCGACTACGGCGCCAACGGCTTCGCCCGCCCCGACCTGAGCCGCCTGGTCAGCCATGGCAGCATCATCGGCGTGTCCGGGCATTGCAGCAACGCCGCCGGCGGCACCGCGCTGCACACGGTGGTGGAGGTGCAGATGGCGGTTGATCGCGGCCCGGCCGCTGCCGGCGACAGCCTCGACATCCCGTACTTCCTCGCCGTGACGCTGGACGGGACGGTGGTCAGCAAGCTCCCGCTCGCGGCCCGGGCGCAGTTCCCGGACAACGGCGACAAGGTGCTGGTCAAGACCGACCCGGTGGCGCTGGACCTGCCGGTGACGCGGCGGCGGCCCGGTTCGGCCTACCGGATCGAGGTCGGGTTCCAGCTTTCGCCGCAACAGCTCGACTACAACCGCGCCCATCCCGGAGGTTGATGCGAAAGCGCGCGTGCGCGCTGGGGACGCGAACCAAAACCGGACACGGCGTTGGATGCCGCACGACCGCAGGAGGAGACCCAGGCGATGGCCGACATCCGCTACACCAAGGACCATGAATGGGTCCGTCTCGAGGCCGACGGAACCGCCACGGTCGGCATCACCGACCATGCGCAGGAAGCGCTCGGCGACGTCGTGTTCGTCGAGCTGCCGATCGCCGACCGGGTGCTGGCGGAGGGCGAAAGCTGCGCCGTGGTCGAAAGCGTCAAGGCGGCCTCCGACGTCTACGCGCCGTTGGCCGGCACGGTGCTGGAAGCCAATGAGCTGCTGGCCGACGACCCGTCCCTGGTCAACCGCGACCCGGAGGACGAGGCCTGGTTCTTTCGCATGGAGCCGTCCGATCCGGACGCCTTCAAGGCGCTGATGGACGAGGATGCCTACCAGAGCTTCGTCGAGTCGCTGTGACGGCGCGCGCCGCCGGGCGGGCCGTCCCGGGCCTCAGTGGGCACCGCCGACATAGGCCTTGAGGCTTTCGACCTCGGTCGCCTGCTGCACCATGCGCGCCTTCACCACGTCGCCGATGCTGACCATGCCGACCAGCACCTCGTGCTCCAGCACCGGCAGATGCCGCACCCGGCGCTCGGTCATCATGGCGGCCGCCTCGCCCAGGTCGGCCGACAGGCCGATCGTGCTCCGCACCTCCGTCATGAGCTGCGACGCGGTCATGTCGAGCACGTCGCCGGCGCCGTGCGCCTCGGCCAGGGCGCGGATGATGTCGCGCTCGCTGACGATGCCCAGGATGTGCCGTTCGCGTATGTCGAAGCGGTTGGCGGCCGGATCGAGCACCAGCACCGCACCGATCCCGTGCTCGCGCAGGGTCCCGACCACCTTGCTGATGCTGGCGTTCGGCGGGACGCTCACGACGGTGCGGCCCTTCCCGTTCAGGATCGCCTCGATTGTCATCCTGGCCACTCCCTTCACCGTTTGCCGCTCCGGGTTCTGCGTCCCGTGCTGCAGGAGGATGATCCCGTTGGAGCACAAACGTCCACGCGCAGTCTCGTGATGGAAGACGATCGTCCGTCCGGTGGATAGCGCGACGGCGCCCAAGCCGGCGCCTGGGCCGGCGCTTGGGCCGCCGTCCGGGCAGGCGTCCGAGGAGGCCTGGCGCCGCAACCTGCTCGTTTGCGTGTTCGGCGCCTTCACCACTGTGCTGGCGATGACGCTGCTGCTGCCATTCCTGCCGCTCTACGTCGCCGCCCTGGGGGTGCGGGACCAGGGGGCGGTTGCCGAATGGTCGGGGATCACCTTCGGCGCCACGTTTCTCGCCTCCGGGGCGGCAGCGCCCTTCTGGGGCCGGGTGGCCGACCGCACCGGACGCAAGCCGATCCTGATACGGGCGAGCCTGGGCATGACGCTCTGCATGGCGCTGACCGGCACCGTGCAGAGCGTCTGGCAGCTGCTGGCGGTGCGCCTGCTGACCGGGCTGCTCGGCGGCTACGCGTCCGGCTCGACGCTGCTGGTGGCGACGCAGACGCCCAGGAGACGCTCCGCCTGGGCGCTGGGGGTGCTGTCCTCCGGGATCATGGCCGGCAGCGTGGCCGGGCCGCTGCTGGGTGGCGCGCTGCCGCTGCCGCCGCAGGCGATGGTGGCGAACGCCTGGCAGCTGCTGGCCTTGCGCTTCGCGATGGGCGTGGCGCTGGCCGGGCTGTCGCCCGCGATCACCAGCATGATCCGCCATTCGGTGCCGGCGGTCGTGGCCGGGCGCATCCTGTCCCTCAACACCTCGGCCCAATACGTCGGCTTCGTCGCGGGGCCCCTGCTCGGTGGGGTGGTCGCCGCCCATCTCGGCATGCGCCCGGTGTTCTGCATCACCAGCCTGCTGATGCTGGCCGGCGCCGCGCTCGCGGCACGGCTCCGGGACTTGCCAGCCGCCCGATAATGCAACAATCGGGTTTCCAAAGGGCGACTGCCCTTTGGCGGGGTCAAGAGGCAGCGCCCCTTGCCCTGGCATCATCCCGGGAGCCGTCCATGCCGCCTCGTGAACTCACCGTGCGCGGCCTCGTGCTCGGCGCCCTGCTCACCGTCATCTTCACCGCGTCGAACATCTATCTCGGGCTCAAGATCGGCCTGACCTTCGCGTCCTCCATCCCGGCCGCCGTGATCTCCATGGCGGCGCTGCGCGGCTTTGGCGGCGGCATCCTGGAGAACAACATGGTGCAGACGCAGGCCTCGGCCGCCGGCACCCTGTCCTCCATCATCTTCGTGCTGCCTGGCCTGGTGATGATCGGCTACTGGCAGGGCTTCCCGTTCTGGCCGGTGGTCACGATCTGCGGCGCCGGCGGCATGCTGGGGGTGCTGTTCACCATCCCGCTGCGACGGGCGCTGGTGACCGGCAGCACCCTGCCTTACCCGGAAGGCACCGCGGCGGCCGAGGTGCTGCGGGTGGGCTCGAGCGAGGCCGGCGCCGGCGCCGAAAGCGGGCTTCGGGCGCTGGTCACCGGCAGCCTGGTTTCGGCCGGGTTCAGCCTGCTGAGCGGGGGCCTGCGGGTGCTGGGGGACAGCGCCAGCCTGACCTTCGCCGCCGGCAACGCGGTGTTCCGGCTGTCCACCGGATACTCGCTGGCGCTGGTGGGCGCCGGCTACCTGGTGGGAATCGTCGGCGGGCTGGCGATGCTGCTGGGCTTCGTGCTGAGCTGGCTGGTGGCGGTGCCGGTGCTGACCGCGCTCACGCCGCGCCCGGCGGGGGTCGACATCGTGACCTTCGCGACGGGCATCTGGTCGCACAAGGTGCGGCTGATCGGCGCCGGCACCATCGCGATCGCCGCGGTGTGGACGCTGCTGACGCTGATCGGCC
>CAXTOD010000270.1:0-4092 GCA_964245705.1 uncultured Acetobacteraceae bacterium | reverse complement strand
CGCTACCGCGAGCGCGTCCCAGCCGGGCGCTCCAAGCCGTTCGAAGCAGGCGAGCTGCGGCTTGACCGCGATGCAGTGCGGGCCGACCCGCCCGATCAGCTCACGGCAGTGGGCGGCGACGGCGCGGCCGGCGAGGGCCGCGGCCGCCAAGTCGGCACCGTCGGGCGCCCCCCCCCGGCCCCCCGGCGGCCGCCCCCCCGGGCCCGGCCCCCCCCCCGACGCGACCGCTTCCGGACGATGGCCGGGGATGCGCGGCAAGACGAGAAGCAACGGGACCAGCTGGAAGGACCCCGTCATGGCTGACATAGCACTGGGCGGCTTGGACGCAGCGAGCGCTGCGGCAAACGTGGGCGAACGCGGCAGCACGGCTGGTCACCTCGGCACCGCCGACGACGACGCCGACGTGTTCCACGACGCGGCCGAGCATCCTCAGGATCCGCAGGGATCCGATGTCGGCCTGACGACCACGGACCAGCAGGCTGCGGGACCGAGCACGTCCACCGGCACGCAAGGCCAGGCAGCCCCTGACGCTCCCTCCGGCTCCTCCACGGCGGGTGCGACCGGCGGCACGGGACAGGTCGTGCCGACCGCTCATCAGCCTCTGGCCGGGGACGGCGCGGCGCCGAACGTGTCGGCCACCCATCAGCCCGCAGCCGGCGGTGGCGATGGCACTGTGCCCGCAGTGAGGACCAACCCCGAGATCGACCGTTACCAGGCCGTCGCCGACTGGTACGAGGACGCCCTGAGGCCGGCGGCGGATCAACAGCCCGCCGAGGCGACGGGTTTCTGGAACAGGCTGACCGCGAACCGACGGAACACGTCGGACCAGCAGACCGCGCCTGCTGGCGATCGGCAGCCAAGTCACCCCTCGCTTGCTCTTCGTCAAGGAAACCTCGCCGACGCGATCCGGGACATGAGGAGCGCCATCAACGAGCAAGGCGCGGTCAGGGACCCGACTGCCTACACGGCGGCAAGAGATCGTGCCGACACGAACGCGGCCGAACTGGTCAACACCCGGACCAGCGAGAACGCTTTGGAACACGACCGGCGCCAGGAAGCCGCAACCCTGCGGGTCGCCAGCCGCACGACGGCTGGCATCTGGGCAGGCAGCGCGATCGCCGGCGTGAGCACGATCGGCGCGGCGGTCACCGGTGGCCTGGTCGCCTGGAACAACGTGCGCCAGGGCCACCACCTCAGCAGTGGCGGCGGCACGACCAACCAAACGAACAACGGCACGAACACCATCACCAACAATGCTCCAACCAACGAGACAAACAACGGCACGAACGGAACCGGGACACAAACCTGATCATGGCCAAAGCCGACCATGAACGCCGAGCCGGACCAGGACCTGGGGAAGACCGGCGCAGAACGCGATGCGTTTGCAGATGACGTGACCGAGGAGGTAGCCCCATGGACTCCAGCCTGACTGCACTCTCAAGCAGCCTCCCGTCACCCGACCTGACGGCGGAGCCTGATCCATTCGCCGACGACGACAACGGGTTCGATGCGGTTCTCGGTCAGGGCAGCGCGCAGGCAGCCCTGGCCACTGGCCTTCCCGCCGCGCCGCAACCCGGAGCCGCCCAACCCCGGACCGGGCCGCAACCGGGTTCCAGCCCCGCCACGCCCGGCTCCCCGGCCACGGCGTCCGCAACCGGGGCAACCGGGGACACGCAGGGCGACGCTCCGGTTCCCGACATCGACAACTCCTCCTTCCAGTCGCCCGACGCGCTCGCCAAGTGGGCGCCGCTGGTGCAGGGGCTGCCGCCGGCGCAGCAGCAGGCGGCGGAAGCGGCGCTCAACCGCCCGATGGCGGCAGCGCAGATGCTGAAGTCCGGCAACGCGAGCCAGAAGGCTGCCGCCCAGGCCTATTTCGACGCCAACCCGTCGCTGAAGGCGGCACTCGACACCGCGCACAAGGGCGGCAAGCCGGACGGCAAGATCTCCAACGACGACATCGACTCCTTTATGTCCAAGATGTCGAAGCAGCTCGACCACGCCGACGACACCGTCAAGACCTACCAGAAGAGCAACCCGAGCGCCGACGCGCAGTCGTTGCAGCTGGTGCGCCAGTCGGCGCTGCTCCAGGCCAACATGCCGATCCTGCAGGGCGCCTCCCCGGACAAGAACGGCAACCTCGGCGGCGACGTCACCCAGCCTGGCCTCCAGGCGGTCGCCCAGAACAACCCCGGCCTATCCTCTGCGCTGACCGGCGCCGCCAGCACCTTCTCGCAGCCCGGCATGTTCGCGGTCCTCGACCAGGGCGGCATAACCGGCACCGACCTCGCCACCCACAATGCGGACGGCAAGTTCGACGAGAACAACATCACCAAGTGGGTGAAGAAGCAGGCGCCGACCACCGGCGGCCAGTTCGCCTCCACCATCAGCGACGCCGCCACGCGCGGCGCCGTCGCTGGCGTGGACACGTCCAGCCTGAACTCGGACGTGTTCGCCAACCCGCAGAACTACACCGGAGCGCAGAAGGCCGCGGTGCTGGTGCAGCTGCAGACCAAGCAGCAGCAGCTCCAGGCCGGCAGCTCGCTGCGCAAGAGCGACGACACCAACCAGGCGATCGCCAAGGACATCGCGCAGCTTTCCGCCGATCCGGACGTGCAGAACTACCTGGGACAGGCAACGGTCGCCGGCGAGAAGTCGATCGTCGGCAGCGACCCGTCTCTCGCCAGCGCGGTGCAGACCACCTACGCCAGCGACGTGGTCACCGGCAAGGCGCTGCAGGACGGCCTCGACGCGGTGGCCAAGAACAACGACAACAAGAAGAAAACCAAGGAAACCGACGGCAGCGCCGTCAGCGACTTCAGCGAGGAAGCGCAGCTCGACAGCGACCTGTCCGACGGCCAGACTGCCACTGCCGCCGACGTCGTCGGCAGCAGCGCCTCCCTGACCTCCGAGCTGCAGGCGGACTACCAGACCGACTTCAGCCAGGGCGGCGAGCTGAAGCAGCTCCAGGGCCAGAAGAAGGCCGACCTCGGAACCTCCCTGCAGACCATGGAAGGCGACCAGCAGGCCTTCGCCGGCGTGCTCGATCCCGGCTTCGTGCAGTCGCAGCAGTCCGCCTATGCGCAAAGCAACAGCCAGATCGCGACCGGCAAGGGGTCCGGCAAGGCGGTGATGGACGCGCTCGGCAGCGGCGGGTCGGCGGACCCATCCGACATCGCGCAGTCGATCGCCGAAACCGGCCCGAGCCAGCTCTACGGAACCGCGCAGCCCGGCCTGACGTCGAGCGACACCCAGTCCCTGGTCAACGCGTTCCTGACCGACCTGAAGAACGGCACGTCCGTCAGCGACGCCTGCGCGCAGTTCGACCCGAACAGCACGTCCTTCGATCCCAAGGCGGCGGATCCCGGGTTGATGAGCAAGCTGCAGTCCAATCCCCAGGCGGCGAGCAGCGCCCAGGCCCTGCTGCAGAACCTGGCGCAGACCGCGCTCGGGCTGCCGGGAAGCGCTGGCGCAGCGGCGTCCGGAGACACCGGCGCCGGCGCGGCATCCAAGGAAACCCCTCCGACCGGAACCCAGGCCGGTGGAACCCCGACCGGCGCAACCGCAACCGGCGCAACCGCAACCGGCGCAACCGCTGTGCCCGCATCCGGTCAGGCCACCGCCGATCCCGTGCTGGCCGACGGGACGGCACCCGGTGGAACCTCGTCCGGCGCACCCATCGCGTCCGGCGGCAACACGGCTGCCGAAGCACAGGCCCCGGCGGCGGCGGCGGCGGCGACCGGCGGCGGTGCCTCCCCGGTTCTGGGCAACGGCCCGGTCCCCTCGGGCGACGCGCCGTCGACGACCGCCGCCGAAAGGACCCAGGAAGGGCTGCAATACGCCAGCATGGGCATGATGGGCGGCTCAGTGGCCGCGGGCGTCGCCGGCTACTGGAACAAGAACCGCTCGAACGCCGACGACGCCACCCGCGCCACCACCGCCAGCCGGATCAGCCTTGGCGGCGAGGTCGCCGGCGGCGCCGGCGGCATCCTGGGTGCTGCCTTCATGCTGCCCGGCATTTCTTCCGAACTGAGGAACGGGGAGGGCCTCCAGGCCGGGCTGTCGATCGCGGGCAGCGCGCGCGGCATCGTGCAG
>CAXTOD010000269.1:0-4095 GCA_964245705.1 uncultured Acetobacteraceae bacterium | reverse complement strand
TCGCGCACCCCCGCCCGCGACACCGGCTCGTGCCGGTGCCAGCGCAGCTGCGGCATCGCCGCCTGCAGCGACGCGACCTGGGCCGCCAGCGACGGCGAGGTGACCGGCCCGGTCAGCAGGCGCACGCCCTGTCCCCCTTCCGCCCGGAACGCCGCCATCGGCCCGAGCAGCGCCGCGCGCAGCGTCTCCCAGTCGGTGGCGCGCCCGTCCTGCAGCACCGCCTGCGAGCGGAACGGGTCGTACAGCCCCAGGATCGAGGCCTGCCCCTGCAGGTCGGTGCCGCCGCGCGTCCACGGATGCCCGTCGTTGCTCTCGATCTTCATCGGCCGGCCGTAGCGGGCCAGCACGTGCACCCCGTTGGCGTGGCCGTCGGTTAGGGTGGCGGTGGCGTAGCGCAGCACGGAATAGGCGTGCGCGTGCTCCGGGTCGCGCACCGGCGGCACCTCCTCGGTGCGGCCGTCCGAGTCCGGGTCGTTGCAGCCGCCCAACCCCGCCAGCGCCAGCGACGCCGCCATCACCCGGAAGAACCGGCGCCGGTCGAGCCCGCCGCCAGGGCCCGCCAGGTCCGCGACCGACGGATACTCCGCTTTCAGGAAGCGGCGGAACGCCGGCGTGCCCGCCACCTCCTCCAGGCTGCGCCAGTCCAGCCGGCCGCGCGCGTCGCGGGCGCGGAGTGCCGCGCGGATCGCCTGGAGGTCGTCCGGATCCGCCGTCATCGCGCGCCCCTCACCGGTGGCATGTCGAGCAGTCGCTCAGCTGCGCGCCCGGGCGGATGTGCTCCTGCGCCACCAGCACGCGGCCGATCCGCTCCTGGTCCGCCGCCGGCTGCCATTCCATGTTCCAGACCTGGTCGGGCGTGCGGACGAACCGCTCGGGGTTGCGGTGGCAGTTCAGGCAGAACGCCATGGTGAAGGCGTGCACGCGGTAGGTCAGCTGCATCGTGTTCATCGCGCCGTGACAGGAGGAGCAGCCGATGTTCTTGGTCACGTGGATGGAATGGTTGAAGTACACGTAGTCCGGCAGCCGGTTCACCCGGGTCCAGTGCAGCGGCCTGTCGTCGGCCAGGCTGTCGCGCACCGGTGCCAGCATCGGCGAGCCGGTCCAGATCTGCGAATGGCAGGTCATGCAGGTCCAGGTCGGCGGGATGCCGGCGGTGGACGCCTTCTCGACCGAGGTGTGGCAGTAGCGGCAGTCGATCCCGAGCTCGCCGTTGTGGTGCTTGTGGCTGAACGGCACCGGCTGGGTCGGCGCCACGCCCACGCCGTAGACCCAGTTCGAGCGCGACACCGCCCCCGCCACCACCAGCCCGCCGACCACCAGAACCACCGCCACCAGCAGGACCAGGCGCAGGATGGCATCGGCGCCGGGCGCGAAAAGCTGGCGCATCACTCAGGTGCGGGCGGGGCGGGCGCGTGTCCGGCCGGCTCCGAAGCCTCCGCTGCCATGGGAAGCCCCACGACAGCCAGACCGCCGCATCCCGTTCCCCGCGTCGCATCGCATGGGATCAGGCTCGCATGCGGCACTGTCCCGGCCAACCCCGCCGCAAGAGGTCATCCGGTTTCGTGATCGGGCCGCAACACCGCGGCAGTGCCCTCACTCCTCGGCGGGATCCACCAGGTCGAAGAACGGCTGCCGGTCCACGGTGAAGTGCTTGGAATAGAACGGGTCGTGCACGTAGCGCGGGTTGTTCCCCCAGCGCTCCTGCATGGTGCGCGTTTCGGCAAAGAACCGCGCCTCGTGTTCCGGCCGGTCGTCGCTGCCGCGCGACAGGCTTTCGTGGTGGGTGGCGGTGAACTCCGCGCACCACACGATGCGCCAGCCGGCCTCGCCCACCTTCAGGCACAGGTCGACGTCGTTGTAGGCGACCTTGAGGTGCTGCTCGTCGAACCCGCCGACCTCGTGGAACACCGACGCCTTGATTAGCATGCCGGCCGCCGTCACCGCCGACACCTCGTGGCTCAACAAGGCCCGGCCGATATAGCCGTAATCCGTGAGCGGCGCCCCGCGATGCACGTGCGCCGCGACTCCCGCCGGCCCCACCACCACCCCCGCGTGCTGGACCGTGTCGTTGGGATACAGGAACTTGCCGCCCACCACGGCGATGTCGGGTGCTGCCAGCGCCTCGCCCACGATCGTCTTCAGCCAGCCCTTGTCGCCGACGAACACGTCGTTGTTCATGAAGAAGTAGTACTCGGCGTCGTTGTCCTGGGCAGCAAGGTTGTTCAGGCGGGAATAGTTGAACTCCTCCTCGATCGTCAGCACCCGCACCCGGTCCAGCCGCGACACGCGCTTGACGAAGTCGGCCGCCTCGCGCGTGACCGACCAGTTGTTCACCAGCACGATCTCGAACTTCTGGTAGTCGGTAAAGGCCAGCAGCGAGTCGATGCAGCGCTTCGTCGTGTCCACCTGGTCCTTGAACGGGATGATGATCGACACCTTCGGCTGCGCCTTCTGCAGCCATTTGATGCCGTACAGCGTGAGGCCGCGGATGGCGCTCACCTCCGCCTTCACCCCCAGCCGCTTGAGGTGGTCGGACACCGCCCGCACGCCGGCGTCGATCGCATAGGTCTTGTTGCCGATGTTCACCGCCGTCGAGCTCGGCGTCTTGCGCCAATGGTAAAGCACTTCCGGCACGTGGTGGATCTCGCGGCGCGGGATCTCCTCCACCAGCCGCAGGATCAGGTCGTGGTCCTGCGCCCCGTCATAGGCCGCGCGCAGCTCCCCCACCCTGGCCAGCGTTCTCGCCTCGACGAACAGCAGGTGGCAGATGTAGTTGCAGCCCAGCAGGTAGCGGTGGTTGTAGTCCGGCTTCAGGTTCGGCTCGAGGAAATAGCCGGCCTGGTCGACCTTGTCCTCGTCGGAGAACAGCATGCGCGCCCCGGTTTCCCGCGCCGCGCGCACCATCATCTCGATCGCCACGTCCACCAGCAGGTCGTCGTGGTCGAAGAACGCGACGTACTCGCCGCGCACCTCCTTCAGCCCGGCGTTCGTGGCGCCGCTGATGCCGAGGTTCTTCTTCAGCGTCACCGCGCGGATCCGCGGATCCTGCGCGCAGTACTGCCTGATCCGCGTCGCGACATCCGGCGACCGGGCGCCGTCGTCGACGACGATCAGCTCCCAGTTGCGGTAGGTCTGCGACAGCACCGAATCCACCGCCGCGGTGAAGTCCGACATCATCGGCTTGTAGGTCGGCATCAGGATGCTCACCAGCGGCTGCGGCACCGCTTCTCCCGGCGCCGCCGACGCCGCTTCCCGCGCCCGCTCCGCCGACACGCGCGCCCGCAGCCGGTCGTAGTAGCGCCGCGCCCAGCGGTCGTAGTCGCCCAGGTTGTACGTGGGCTTCGGCACCACGTCCGCCACCTCGGTGCGCAGCCGGCCGATCTCGCCGTACAGCCGGTCCACGGTGGCCTGGATCTCGAGCAGCCGCGCTTCCAGCCGGTCGTCGACCAGGCTGGTGGTGAGCGGGCTGCCGGCCAGCTCGACGTCGTCCGGCGTCACCACGAAGCGGAAGGTCTGCTGCCCGCCGCGACGGAACGCGTTCGGCAGGACGACCTCGAAGCCGCAATTCGGATCGCCGCCCAGCGCCGCCGCCACGTCGCCGCGATACCGGTCCGCCTTGACCTGCGCCACCCGCACGCCGTTCGCGGTCAGCAGGATGTGGCAGCCGCCGCTGCGCTCGGCGGTCAGCGGGTCGACCCGCTGCACCCAGCCGCGCAGCGCTCCCTGCTTCATGCCGTCGATGAAGCTCTGCACCTCGTAGCGGCGGTGCAGGGTGAACTCGTGCTCCTCGTACAGCACCGTCGAGCCGGCGCCGTCGAGATGCGGCACCACCGTGCGGTCGCCGTATCGGAACGACAGCGTGTGCGGGTTGCCGTCCACCAGATCCGGCGGCAGCTGGAAGCTGAAGCCGAGCCGGCCGGTCGGGTGGCCGAGTGCCGCCTGCACGTCCTCGCGCGGCTGGTCGCACACCACCTGCGCCACCTCCTGCCGGTCCACCAGCACGTGCAGCCGCGTCGGCCGCTGCGGGCTGCGCGTGTCCACCGCCCAGCCCCGCGCGAGCCCGTCGGAAAAGCTGTCGACATAGCCCAGGAACGG
>CAXTOD010000268.1:0-4105 GCA_964245705.1 uncultured Acetobacteraceae bacterium | reverse complement strand
GACATGGACGACGCCCTCGCGCTGCAGCCCGAGCAGGCGGTGCTGTGGCGTGAACGCGCCGCGGTGCGCGCGACCGCCGACGATGCCGACGGCGCCATCACCGACCTCGGCGGCGCGCTCGCCCGCGATCCCGGCGACGTTTCCTCCTGGTCCGCGCTGAGCGAGATCGAGGAGCGGCAGAACCAGCCCCGCCAGGCGTTCGAGGCCTGGGAGCACGTGCTCCGGCTCGACCCGATGATCGGAAACGGTGCAAGCCGCCTGCAGCGCCTGCATCGGCAGCTGGTGGGCGCGCCGAGCTGAGCGCGGCCACGGCCCGAAGGCCACCGTGGAGTCGACCGCAGCTGCAGAACGGAGGATCGAGCAGTGGTGACCTGTCGGTTCCTGCTGGCAGGTTGTGGCCTAGCCCCTGGTGATGATCAGGCCGAAGCAGGTTGTCGGGAACCCGTCGACGTTGAGCTTGAGATGAGGCGTGTGGCCTCCCCAGGACTCCCTCATCTGGCTGCTCCAGTCGTCGCGGAAGGGAGGCAGGTCGATGAAATGGTCCAGCGGATCGTCGCCCACGTCGAAATCCAGGGGCGCGACGTGATGACCGTGGCTTCGGAGGCGGTCGGTAAGCTCCTGGAAATGTCGGCGCTGGAACAGGACGGTGATCCAGTTGTCGATCGTTTCGTCCTCACGCGTGAAGTTGAACTCCGTGGTGTGCACGACGACGCCGCCACGCTTCACGGTGGACAGGCTGTTCTCGATAAAGGCAAGACCCTTCTCGATGGAACCGAGATGTTCCAGCGCGCAGATCGACCAGGCGAAGTCGAAGTCGCGCAGGTGATCGGGAATCGCGTTCATGTCGACGTAGTCCAGCCGGACCTGGCGGTCGAACACGTCGCGCGGCACGAGGTGCGGATGGAAGGCCAGGTCCAGCGTTGCGGTGTGCTGCGCCGTTTCCTGCCAGCCGCGTCCGACGATCTCCTCCGGCGCAAGATCGGTGACGCAGACCTCGACGTTTCTGGACGCGAAGTAGCTCGGCATCGGTTCCCTGCCGCAGCCGAAACCGAGGCCGCGCCGTCCAGGCTCCAGCATGCCGGCTTCCCATAACGCCTGCAGAAGGAACACGTGTTCCCACAGCTTGCGATGGAACATGAGCGGAACCTTCAGCTCGGACAGCCAGTAGGCGGCCCAGCTGCTTTGCATGTCGGCCTGCGTCGCCGGCTTCGAGCGGAGCGACACCCGTTCGGGACGGGACGCCGACACGGCCGGCAGCGCCGCCGCAAGGGTGCGCGCGACCTCGTAGCCGAAGAACTTCAGGTTCAGCTGGATCGCGTCGACGTTCCGTGTCGTCCTCCACAACGGGTTGATGTTCGGGCGCGACCGGGAATCGGTCAGCGACAGCATCGCGTGGACCTGCTCCGTGACCTGCGCCGTGACCTGCTCGCGCACCATGCGCGTCAGCTCGGTCCGGACATCCTCCAGTTCCTTCTGGACGGGGCGCAACAGCTTTCCGGCCAGCCATTGCAGCATGGTGAAGATCCCTGGAATGTCAGCGGAGGTCGGACGGACAGCTTCGGCCGACCGTATCGCATCTGCAGGACGCGGCAACCCGGCGCGACGTCGTGGAGTCCATGTCGCGCCACTGGACGAGCCTGGGGTCGACCAGGTTCACCGTTCCGGTCAACCGTCCGGCGGTCGGATTCGTGACGGGCATGCGTGCCGATGGACGCTGGCAGCGTCACGACATCGAAGGACCGACATGCGGTCGCCATGCCGCATGAAAGGGCGCCTGCTCGTCCGCAAGCCTCCTCGGCTTCCGAACCGGGTCGGCCTGCCGGGCGCTTTGTCGTTCCGATATCGGAACAGCGCTTGCCCGTGACGCAGGAGGAAGGTGCGTCAGGCTCCCTTGCTTCGGTCCGGTAGACAACCGCCGCCTGGTGCGGATGGCGGGTCCTGGATGCATGGGGCCATGCGGCAGGACATGTCGGCGACGTCGCCGCCACCGGCCGCACCACCTCCTCGACATCCCGGTCGGACCTGACTGCCGGCAACCGGCGACTCCCGGCTGGCCCACGATTGTTTCTAGCGGTCGGTCAGGCGCAGCTCGATCCGTCGGTTGCGCGCGAACGCGTCGGGCGTCTCGCCACTGTCCAGCGGCTGAAACTGCGAGAACGCGGTCGCGGCCAGGTTCTGCGGCTTCACCCCCTCGGCGATCAGCAGCTTGACCACGGTGATGGCGCGCGCCGCCGACAGCTCCCAGTTGGTCGGGAACGCGCTGTGCGCGATCGGCTGCCGGTCGGCATGGCCGTCCACGCGCAGGATCCAGGGCAGGTCGGGCGGGATCTCGGCCGCGATCCCCTTCAGCGTATGCGCCAGCTGCGTCATCTGCTCGCGTCCCGCCGGCGACAGCTCGGCGCTGCCGATCGGGAACAGCACCTCGCTCTGGAACACGAACCGGTCGCCGACCACGCGTATGCCCGGCCGCCCCGCCAGCAGCTTCGACAGCCGGCCAAAGAACTCGCTGCGGTAGCGCTTCAGCTCCTCCACCTTGTCGGCGAGCGCCAGGTTCAGCTTGTTGCCGAGGTCGGTGATCCTGACGTCGCGCTCCTTCACCGCCGCCTGCGACAGGTCCAGCGCCTGCGCGATCGCGGTCAGCTGCTTCTGCAGCTCCGCCAGCTGCTGGTTCAGCAGCGTGACCTGCCCCTGCGCGTCCGTCGTCAGCTTGTCCTGCGCCTGCAGCTTGACCGCATCGGCGGCGACCGCGGCGGACAGGGTGGAGGCGACGTCCGCGTCCCGTGCGTGCTCGGCCTTGAGCGTCGCCACAGACAGCTCCAGCGCGTGGCTGTGGCCCTTCTCCAGCGACAGCAGCTGGTTCAGCTGCGCCATCTCGCGCGACAGCCGGTCCAGCGCTGTGGTCCGGCCACTCAGCGTCACCGACAGGAACGCCTGCGCCAGCACGAACACCAGCAGCACGAAGATGATCACCATCAGCAGCGTGGACAGCGCGTCCACGTAGCCGGGCCAGGCGTCGAGCCCGTTGCTCCGGGTGCTGCGGCGCCTCATCGCGACGCCGAAGGGTTGAACGAAGGCCCGGCCTGACCGCCGGACGCGGCGACGGTGCGCGTCAGCACGCGCAGCTCGTTGCGCAGCTCCGCCGTGCTCTGGCTCCGGCCCTGCTCGGTCTCCGCCAGCAGGCGCTGCAGCAGCCGCTCGATCGCGCGCAGCTCCGTCTGGCCGGCACCCGCGTTGCCGCCGCCGTCGCCGAGCCGGGTCAGCGCCGGCATCATCGCCTGCTGGCTTTCCGCCACCCGCAGCATCAGCTGCTGGTTGGCGCGAAGCAGCTCGGTCAGGGTGCCGAGCCGGTCGGCGAGTGCCGCCATGGTCTGGTTGTGCGCTTGCCTCCCGTCCTCGCCGCGCGACAGCACGCCCTGCAGCCCGTCGAGGTTCTCCGCCGTCTGCTCCAGCAGCGCCTGCACGTAGGCCGGGATCGGCGCCTCGCCCTCGGCCGCGGCAAAGCCGGAGGAGAACCGGGTGATGCCGGCCAGCCATTCCTCCAGCTCGTTGAAGAACCGGTTCTGCGCCTGGCCGGCGGTGAGGTCGAGGAAGCCCAGTACCAGCGACCCGGCAAGGCCGAACATCGACGCCGAGAACGCCGTGCCCATGCCGGCGAGCGGCCCGGCCAGCCCGCCCTTGAGCTGGTCGAACATCTGGGTGACGTCGCCCGACCCCACCGACAGGGTGGAGATCACGCCGCCGATCGAGTGCACGGTGCGCAGCAGCCCCCAGAAGGTGCCGAGCAGGCCCAGGAAGATCAGCAGCCCGGTCATGTAGCGCGACAGCTCGCGGCTTTCGTCCAGACGCGACGACAGGCTGTCCAGCAGCGCGCGGGTGGCGGGCGTGGACAGCACCAGCCGGTCGGCGCGGTTGCGGCTGGCCAGCATGGAGGCCATCGGCGCCAGCAGGGTCGGCGGCCTGGGCGGCGCCAGTCCGGCGCGCGGCTGGCGCAGCGTCTCGATCCAGCGCACCTCCGGCGACAGTCGCGCCACCATCACCAGGTTCCAGATGATGCCGAGCGCCAGCACCGCCAGGATCAGCCCGTCCAGGACGGGATTGTTCTCGA
>CAXTOD010000267.1:0-4130 GCA_964245705.1 uncultured Acetobacteraceae bacterium | reverse complement strand
CGCCAGCACGACGCCGATCGCGCCCGAACCGAGACCGTCCTGCTTCAGCAGGCCGGGCAGGAACGGCGAGGCAACGCCGAACGCCGCGAACAGGGCCGCGTAGAGCAGGAGGAAGCGCGGCAGGGGCGAGGCGGCAGGCACGTGCCAGCATGGCCCGGCGGCCGGAGGGTGGCGAGTACACAAACCGCTTGGGGTCGCTGCAAAACCTGCCCCCGCCCCCATCTGCACGCTCGATGCCTCCCCAGCGCCGTGCCTCCGTCGTGTTCGTGCTGGTGACTCTCGGCCTCGATGCCCTCGGCGTCGGCATCATCGCCCCTATCGTGCCGGGGCTGGTGCGCCAGCTGGCCCACCTTCGGCCGGAGCAGGCGGCTCCCTGGGTCGGCGCGCTGGTCGCCGCCTACGCCGGCATGCAGTTCTTCGCCGCCCCCATCCTGGGCGAACTCAGCGACCGCTTCGGACGGCGGCCGGTGATCCTCGCCTCCGTGTTCGGGCTCGGCTGCGACTACGTGCTGCTGGCCCTGGCCCCCAACCTGTGGTGGCTGTTCGCAGGAAGGCTGGTCGCCGGCGCCACCTCGGCCAACGTCGCCGCCGCCACCGCCTACATCTCCGACCTGACGCCGCCCGAGGACCGGCCGCGCCTGTTCGGGCTGGTGGGTGCCACCTTCGGCGCCGGCTTCGTGGTCGGCCCGGCGCTCGGCGGGGTGCTGGGCGAGGTCTCGCTCCGGCTGCCGTTCATCGCCGCCGCCGCCCTTTCCTTTCTCAACGTGTGCTTCGGGATCTTCGTGCTCCCCGAAAGCCTGGCGCGCGACAAGCGGCGCCCGATGACCTGGTCCGCCCTGAACCCGTTCCACCGCCTGCTCGAGGTGGCGCGGGACCGGTCGCTGACGCGCCTCGCCGTGTCCTGGTCCTGCACCTGGATCGGTCTGGGTGCGGTGCAGAGCAGCCTGGTGCTGTTCACCAACTACCGGTTCGGCTGGGGCGCGCTGCTGAGCGGACTGGTGCTGGCCGGAGTGGGACTGAGCCAGGCGGTGGTCGAGGGGCTGCTGCTCGGCCGCGTCACCGGCCGCTTCGGCGAGCGGCGCACCGCCATCATCGGCTACGTGTCGGGCGCCATCGGCTACGGCCTGCTGGCGCTGGCGCTGGCCGGCTGGACGGTGGCGCCGGCGGTGGTGCTGATGGCGATCGGCGGCCTGGCCACCCCGTCGGTACGGGCCATGGTGTCGGACCGCGGACAGGCGGACACCCAGGGCGAGATGCAGGGCGTGCTGGCGGCCGTGGAAGGGCTGACCGCGGTGGTGGCGCCGCTGCTGACCGCCGGGCTGTTCTACGCCTTCACCGCCCACCTCCTGCCGGTGGTGTTCCCCGGCGCGCCGTTCGTGCTCGCCGCTGGGTCGGGGATCATCGCCGTGGTGCTGCTCCGGCACCTGTAGGCACGGGCAGCTGTGAGCAGGCCGGCCCGGTCACGCGGGAAGGGCCCGCTGGCGCAGCGCCGGCAGGCAGTCGCCGGCGGCGTCGAACAGGTAGGCCAGCTCGCCGCGCACCCCGACCGCGATGGCGGTCGCCCGCTGCACCTCGCCGTGGCCGTGCGTCTTGACGTCGAGGCGGGTGCCGTCGTCCAGCACCACGTGGGCCAGGACCTCGCCGCCGAGATGCTCCACCAGCTGCGCCTGTCCGATCATGGTAGCCTCGGCCGGGCCGCCAGGTGCCTCGTTGATGCCCAGGTGCTCCGGGCGCAGGCCGA
The DNA here is from genome assembly GCA_964245705.1 of uncultured Acetobacteraceae bacterium. Classification (GTDB taxonomy): domain Bacteria; phylum Pseudomonadota; class Alphaproteobacteria; order Acetobacterales; family Acetobacteraceae; genus Lichenicola. Next base: position 2,389 of record CAXTOD010000267.1, on the reverse strand, counting down.
GCGTCAGCGCCTGGCCGTCCGACAGCCCATCCGCCGACACCGGCACCAGCACGGTTCCGCCGCCGGGAAGCCGCACAGAAACCCCGTCCGGCCCGGTGGCGGCGACGGTCGTCTCGAACAGGTTCATGCGCGGGCTGCCGATGAAGCCGGCGACGAACAGGTTGCGCGGCTGCCGGTACAGCTCCAGCGGCGCCCCGATCTGCTCGACCTGGCCGCGGTTCAGCACCGCGATCCGGTCGGCCATGGTCATCGCCTCGACCTGGTCGTGGGTGACGTAGATCATGGTGGCCCCCAGCCGCTCGTGCAGCCCGACCAGCTCGACCCGCATCTGCACCCGGAGCTCGGCGTCGAGGTTGGACAGCGGCTCGTCGAACAGGAACGCCTTGGGCTGGCGCACGATGGAGCGGCCGATCGCCACCCGCTGCCGCTGCCCGCCGGACAGCGCCTTCGGGCGCCGGTCCAGCAGGTGGTCGATCTGCAGCACGCCCGCCGCCTCGCGCACCCGCCCGTCGATCTCGCCGGCCGGCACCTTCGCCACCTTCAGGCCGAAGGCGATGTTCTCGCGCACCGTCATGTGCGGGTAGAGCGCATAGGACTGGAACACCATCGACACGCCGCGTCGCGCCGGCGGCCAGCGTGTGACGTCGTCGCCGCCGATGGAGATGCGGCCGGCGGTCGGGCGCTCCAGCCCGGCAATGGTGCGAAGCAGCGTGCTCTTGCCGCACCCGGAGGGGCCGACGAAGACCATGAATTCGCCGTGACGGACCTGCATCGAGATGTCGTTGAGCACGCCAAGATCGCCGAACGACTTGTGCAGCCGCTCGATCTCGACTTCCGCCATCGCGTTTCTCCCCGTCGTGCCGCCGGTTCTCGTTGACTTGTTCTTGTTGTCCCCATACACGCTTGGAAGAAGAAGAACAATTCGGGCCGGTCCCGGCAGGTCGTTTCAGGTGCGTCCGGAACGGGCCGGATATCGGTGCAGGCCGAGCCCGCGACGCGCACAAGACGCGCCGGGCCAAGAGGGGAGGACCGGAACATGAAACGCTGGAGCCTGGGTGTTGCCGCGGTCGCGGCGGCCTGCATCGGAAGCGCGCGCGCGGAGGCCTGGTCGCTCCAGGAGGCGGGAGCCCCCTACAAGGGCACCTCGATCACCGTGGTCGGCCTGGACCGGCCGAGCTACAAGATCGCGCAAACGCTGACGCCGCAGTTCGAGAAGGAAACCGGCATCCACGTCAACTGGAACATCTTCCCCTACGAGGACACCCTCAAGGAGGAGACGCTCAACTTCGTGTCGGGCAGCCAGCAGTTCGACGCGATCCTGTCCGACGTGGTGTGGCCGGTGAACTTTGCCGATCCCGGCTGGGTGCTGCCGCTCAGCCACTTCACCGGCGACGCGTCCCTGGCCGACCCGGCGCTGGACCTGAAGGACTTCTTTCCCGTCTGGCTCGCGAGCTTCACCGTCAACGGCAAGCTGTACGGCCTGCCGTTCGATTCCTATGCCGGGCTGCTCTACTACAACAAGTCGATGCTCAAGGCCGCCGGCTTCGACGGGCCGCCCAAGACCTGGGCGGAGCTCGCGCAGACCTACGCGCCGAAGCTCACCGACAAGAGCAAGGGGGTGTACGGCTACGCGCTGCAGTCCGCCCGCGGCGAGACGCAGACGGCGGACGGCTTCGCCCGCTTCCTGTGGCCCTGGGGCGGCTCCTTCATCGACATCGCCAACAAGACGGTCAAGGTGAACGACCCCGACTCGGTTGCCGGCATCACCTTCCGCCAAAGCCTGCTCGGCAACATGCCGGACGGCATCGTCGCCGACGATCATAGCCAGGTTGTCGAGATGCTGTCGCAGAAGCGCACCGCGATGATCACCGAATGGTCGGCCTTCTACCCGACGCTCAGCACCTCGGCATTGGGCTCCGACCTCGGCATCGCGCCCGAGCCGAAGGGCCCGAACGGCGCCTACGCCGCGTTCGGCGGCTTCTCGTACATGGTCAGCGCGCAGGTGAACAGGAAGCACCAGAACGCGGCCTACCTGTTCATCCAGTGGCTGACCTCGAAGGAGATGGCAAAGCCGCTGATCGAGGGCGGCGCGGTGGTGGCCCGGATTGCCGCCGACACCGACCCGTCGGTGCAGGGCAGCCATCCCAACCTGGCGCCGATGGTCGAGACCTGGCGCAACTCGGTGGTGCCGGACTGGCGCCCACAGCTGGAATGCTACCCGCGCTTCTCCGACATCGTGTCCGACTGGGGCTCGCGCATCGAGCTGAAGCAGGTGGCGGTGCAGTCCGGGCTGGACAGCATGGCCAAGGACCTGACCGGCTACATGCAGACCTCGAACTGCTGGGGCAAGAGCAACGACCCGCAGAAGGCGATTGCGCTCTACAAGTAG